>JBLHUR010000014.1:0-53376 GCA_047629805.1 Akkermansiaceae bacterium
TATCCGGGGACGGACTTGCGTATCGTCTTCGAAATAACCCGGGATTGAGGGCCAAAAAACGCAATGCTGGAATAGGCCTATGTCAGGAGGTCTGAACTTCGGTAACTAAGTGAGTAATCTGGGTCATGTTTTTTTCGGAATCTGGGCCCTCTTAGCAAGATGTTTCGGACGTTTTGCGAATTATCTGAATGTCTTCGAAGTGATTTTCAGGTCCGAAGAACCCCGAAAAAAAGTGGTCTCAGAAACCACCTCAGCGGGCCACAGCCCCCGGTAAGCTGCATTTTTTAGTCGGGCTTTTCTACACCGATCACGGGAAATAGAACGCTTCATCGATTTAAATGAGTGTCTAAAATGGCAACGGCGCACGGCCAAAAGTAAAGCAATCGGCTACGGTTTCTTAGCGTTCGGCAAAAGTGTTCTCACGTTCCAGGAGGAGAGCGCAGTCGATGAGAGCAAGGTGGCTGTAGGCCTGCGGGAAGTTGCCGAGATGGCGGAGGGTTTCGAAGTCGAGATCTTCGCCGTAGAGTCCCACTGGATTTGAAGCGGCCACGAGTCGGTCGAACATCTTGCGGGCATCATGGCGTCGCCCGGATTGGGCGAGGGCTTTCACCATCCAAAATGAGCAGACGGTGAAGGCGCTGGAGGGTTCGCCGAAGTCATCGTTATTTTTGTAACGATACATGAGGCCATTGCGGCAGAGTTCCTTTTCCGACATTCGCACGGTGGACTGGAAGCGGGAGTCTGTGCCATCAATGAAACCGAGATCCGCCATGAGGAGGTTCGAAGAATCGAGGAACTGCTCGCCGTAACACTGGGTGAAGGCGCCGAGTTCTTCGTTCCATCCCTGTTCGCAGACGGTGGCATGGATGCGGTCGCGCAAGGATTCGTGCATCGCGGCCCAGGTTCTTTTCCCGAGGCTGTTGGCGATCTTGATGGCCCGGTCGAGGGCGACCCAGCAGAGGACTTTTGAGAAAACGAAGTGTTTTTTTTCGCCGCGAATTTCCCAGATCCCGCGGTCGGGGGTTTCCCAGTTCTGTGCCACTGTTTTGACAACGGAGCGGACGGCGGTCCAGATGCGATCCATGGCCTCGGGTGTGCGGGGGCGCTTGCAGAGATCCTGCCAGATGACATCGAGGAAAATGCCATAGATGTCGTGTTGTTCCTGGTGGTAGGCGGCGTTGCCAATGCGGACTGGCTTGGTGTCATGGTAGCCTGAGAGGTGGTCGAGCGTTTCTTCGGTGAGCGTTTTTTCACCACGGAGACCATACATGATTTGCAAGGTATCGTCCTTAGTGCGGACCGTCTTCATGACCCAGTCGACAAAGCGGCGCGCCATCCAGGGGTGGCCGATACGGTGCAAGGTCGAGACGGTCATGGAGGCGTCGCGGATCCAGCAGAAACGGTAGTCCCAGTTCCGTTCTTCACCGATGGTCTCGGGAAGAGACGTGGTGACGGCGGCCACGAAGGCACCGCTGGGGCTGAACTGAAGCATTTTCAGAGTGATCGCGCTCCGGATCATCGCTTCCGAGTAGGTCTTAGTGCGTTCGGTTTTTGCGGACCAGAGCATCCAGTAGGCGCGCGTCCGTTGGAGCATGAGTTCGACGAGGTCCGCGGTGGGGGGCTCGATCTTGTCATGGTAACTCATGAGGCAATAGCGGTCTTCCTGGAGAGAAAATTCCTTTGTTTCGAGGATGAGGTCGTTGCCGAGATTTGAGTAAAGATAGAGAGACTCGTAAACCTGTTTCCCATCGTCGAGTGTCCCTTCGGTGGTGCTTTTGACTCGGTCTTCACCGTCGGCGAAGGTCTTGGTGGGGAAGCGGGCGTATTCCAGTTTGGGGTCGTAAGTGACCCGCACGATGGGCTCGCCTTCGATATGGCGGAGGAGGCGCACGACATCTGGCGCGACATCTTCGTAGGTGGTCTCGTCGGTGGTGGGATAGCGGGGCATGAAGTCGATGACTTCGAAGCTCCCGGCCTTCCCGCTAAAGGTTGTGATGAAGATCGCGGTGTGTTGATCGTATTTTCGATCAGTGACTTTTCCATCGATCATCTTGATGCCGAAGCTCCCGCCTTTTTCCTGATCGAGGAGCTTGGCGAAGGAGGTCCCTGAGTCGAAGTCCGGGAGGCAGCAAAAGGAGATGGTGGCGTTGGGTTCGATGATGGCGGCGGTGCGGCCATTGCCGATTACAGCTTGATGATAGTTTTCGTTCATGCGTCGAGATGATCCGCGAGGGATTCGAGAAAGGTCCGGAAATGTCCGATGTCGGAAAGGTGGACGGCGCGGGTGTTCGATCCTCCGATGTGGACGGTGTGATAGTTGGGGATCTTGGTTTCGATGGCAAACATGGTTTCATCTGTTTGGTCATCTCCGACGGCGAGGGCGGTTTCGCAATTCCAATCGTGAAGGAGTGCTTCAACGGCGGCTCCTTTACTGACTTGTTGGCTGGCAACCTCGACAATCTTCTTGCCATGGTGAACCGAGGCCGGGAGGCTGGCGGTTGAGTCTGTCAGTTCAGAAAGGAGGCGATGAGCCTGCCAAAGTCCGAACTCGGGGTCGGCGACGCGGTAATGCCAGACGAGGGCGGATGGTTTTTCCTCGATGTAGGTTCCGGGCGTGACTTGGGTGGCTTGCTCGAGGTGTGGGAGAACATCTTCCTTCCATGAGACATCGACCAGGGGATTCACGAGATCCCAGCCGGATTCTTCGGGGCGTGACCAACGGTAGCCGTGTTCGGCGACGAGGGTGAAGCCATGGCCGGAGAAGTGCTTTTCGAGAAACTCCATGGGGCGACCGCTCACGATTGCAATTTTGAGGTGCTTGCCGAGGCGCTTGAGAAGGGGGACGAGGCCAGCATCCGGGACGGCGTCATCGGCGACTCGTTCGAAGTCCCTGAGAGTTCCATCGTAGTCTAGGAAGAGGGCGTTTTGGTCGGTGTTTTTGAAGCTTTCGAGGAGGGTGGAAAGGTCACTGACTCCGGACTCTTCATTGAGATCACAGGAGTGACTTTCCAAGTCTCCGACAAAGCGGGTGGCCCAAGCACCAGCATCGTTTTTGACGATGTGATCCTGCATGGCGCGGGTGCGCTCCCACATCTCTTCTTCAGGCATGGTGATGGCTTGATCGATGGCGGCGGCGACTTCAGCGACCGAGTAGGGGTTGACCTGCAGGGCGTGAGGCATTTCAGGAGCGGCTCCGGCGAATTCGCTCAGGACGAGTGCTCCGGGGCGAGCGTTAAATTGCTTCCGTTTGCAATCGACGTATTCCTTGGCAACGAGGTTCATGCCATCGATGAGAGGAGTGACAAGACAGGCGTCGGCGAGGGCGTAAAAGGCGGCGAGCTTATGAGGCGGGAAGCCGCGGTGGAGGAAGTTGATGGGAGCGAGGTCCATAGTGGCAAACTCGCCATTGATGGCGCCTACTTCGCGTTGCACATTTTCGGTGAGTTCGGCGTATTCATCGACCGATTCTCTGGAAGGAACGGCGATGATGGCGAAGAGGACATTGCCACGGTGTTGGGGATAATGAGTCAGGAAGTGGCGGATGGCATCGAGCTTTTGAGGGACCCCTTTTGTGTAGTCGAGGCGTTCAACGGAGAGGATGAGTTTTTTACCAGCGAGCGATTCCGTCATTTCGGCATGAGTTTCACGGTAGCCGGGGTGGGCCATGGCTTCCTGGAAGCCCTTGTGATTATGGCCGATGGGATAGACTCCGAAGGTGGGACGGCGACCATCGAGATAGAGATGATCGACTTCCGTTTCCAATCCAAGAATGTGGAGCATGGAGGAGCGGAAGTGGCGGAGGTAGTTATAGGTGTGGAAGCCGATGAGGTCGGCCCCGAGAAGCCCTTGGAGGATTTCGCGGCGCTCGGGGAGAACGCGGAAGACTTCGGAACTTGGGAATGGGGTGTGGAGGAAGAAGCCAATTTTGAGTTGCGGACGGCGCTCGCGAAGTATTTTTGGAAGGAGAAAAAGGTGGTAATCGTGAACCCAGACAGTGTCGCCATCTTCGGCGATTTCCATGATGGCATCGGCGAATTTTTCGTTGGCACGGCGATAGTGCTCTGCCCAATCGCTGTCGAAGCGGGCGCGTTGTGCCATGTAGTGGAGAAGCGGCCAGAGGGTGGCATTTGAATATCCCTCGTAGAATCCATCGACCTCATCTCCTGAGAGAAAGACCGGAACGATCTTGAGCTCTGCCATGGATTTGCGGAGGGCCTCGGGATCCGGAGTCTCTTCGAGCGGGGTTCCGGACCATCCAACCCAGTATTGCGGCTTTTCAGATTCAACTGCGGCGAGGGCGGAGGCGAGGCCGCCGGTGGTGCGCTCGGGGGTGCCGTCCTCTTGAATGCGGACGGGGAGGCGGTTGGAGACGAGGATGATTTTGGACATGGGAGAATTCTATGAAAAAGGAGTGGCGAGGTCGCAGGAACGGAGAAGGGTTTGGAATGGTTCGGCAATGGCTTGTCGGTCGGAGCGAAAATTTCCGGCGCTGCAGGTCGGAGTGAGAAGAGCAGCGGACTTGCGGGCGATCTCTGCCAAAGAAGGGTCGCTGATAGCTTGCAGGTAACCAACTTTGTTTGCGATGAGATACCAGCCCTTTTCCTCGTCAGGGAGTTCGGAGGTTTCCGTCGGATCACTCCCTAGGGGAGGGCGGAGGGCTTCGAGAGGTTTCGCGGCTTTGTGGATGGCTGCTTCGTCTCGCTCAAAGTCGCTCAGTTTTCGATTTTGGGCCGTTTTACGTGCTTCCTCGATTTGCTTCGCTAAGACTAATTCTCGGATAAGGGCACGCGACAGAGCTTCGTGCTTCTTATTTGAAGTCGTAAGAGCTGGGGGCTGATTTGCTGGGGCGACCGCTGCGGGTTCCTGACGATTGGTGGGCCGAAAAGAGATGGCGAGAATCAGAAGGATGATTCGCATAGGCTGCAAGACAAGGTTGTCACGGGTTACAGATGAGGAGGTTCCACAGCAGGGTCTATGCCGCGTTGGAAAATGCACCTTCTTTTTGATTTTGGATGGAGTTGCTGAGATGAGAGGCTTTCGAGTGAGTGCGAAATGCATGACGAGGGATCATGGTGATGTCAAAAGGCACTCTTTGAGAGTTCGGTTTGAAAAGCGAGCTTGTAGAAATAAGGAGAAGGGAACTTTGTTTTCAATCCAGTGCGGGGAGTTTTTTGAATCGTGCCGGGATGGAATTTTCCTTAGGGAAAACCTAATGAAATTTCTCTTTCTCCTCCTGTTGGTTTTTCCGTTGGCGGCCCAAGATCCGGTGACGAAGGGGGCGTGGCTGAGGGGAAGACGGAAATTCCGGTAAAGGAAAGCGATGAAGTCATCATGGCGCGTTTGCGGGAGGTGTTTGAGGTCATCGAAGATTTGTCGAGAGTCACCGTGGTTTCGCAGCATGGGGTCGTGACCTTGGGAGGGGAACTACCCTCAAGTCGGGCAAGGGAAGAAGTGATCGAACTGACCTCTGGAACCGAAGGTGTGATTTACGTGCAAGACCGGACGTTGGATGAGGTTTAAGTTGAGGCCCGGCTTCGTCCGGCGATCCAGCGAGCCGAAGAGTTGGGAGTGGGCTTATTACGAAAGCTTCCGCTGATCGCAATTGCGCTGACCTGCGTGGTTGTTTTCTGGTTCCTGGGAAGCTGGTTGGGGCGGAGGAAAGTGATTTTTCGAAAGTTAGGAATGAACGATTTGTCGGCAGAACTTCTGCAGCGGGTCCTTAAGTTAATGATAACCGGGTTGGGGATTTTTATCGCTTTGGAGATTCTGGATGCGACGGCAGTGGCGGCGGGAGTCTTGGGGGTGGCCGGAGTTGCAGGGGTGGCGTTGGGTTTTGCTTTTCGTAATATTGTCGAGAACTACCCCGAGCCCATCTATCGGGTTCATCTGCATGAACCCGGGAAACGGGGAGAAGAACCCATCAAGCTGGATGTGATCGGAGTTGATCTTGAAGAAGATGTGAGTGTGGATGATACGATTGACCGACAGGTTGCGGCCGTGCCGCGGGGTGATGATGAAGATAACCTTTTGGCGGACGAGGAATAGTGGGTGGGATGGCACCTTGCATGGGGAGAGGTGCGATTTGCTTATTTTGACCCGCCGTAAGAACGGGAGGATGGGGTTCGGGAGAGATCGCGTAATGGGGGTGGGTGCGATGACTGAACTGATTAAGCCCAAGCAAGATGAAACCCTTCGCAGTGTCGACTCGTCCCTCAATTGCGCTGTCTCCTGCGTCGATGGCGAATTGGGGAAGGTGGAGGATCCTCTCTTTGATCAGAAATGGGGACTCTCTCCGACTTTTACGGGAAACCCCACTACTGGTCGTAGGATCCGAATCTCCTGGAAGTATCACCTCCGTTTCGGCACCCCGCCGGGGCGGGTTTTGTTTTTAGAGTCGGTCGAGAGCCAGAGTGGCGAGATTGAGAACAAGGAAAAAGCCGCACATGTCGGTGCAGGTCGTGAGGATGGGACCGGAGGCGAGGGCTGGGTCGGCTTTGAAGCGCTTTAGCACCAGCGGGATGACACCTCCGAGGAGGACTGAAAGGATGGTGTTGAGGGTGAGGGCGCCGCCGATGACGAGGCCGAGAAAAAGGCTTCCTTTCCAAAGAGTGGCGATGGTTCCAAGGACGATACCAAGGACGACGCCATTGGTAATTCCGAGGAGGCCTTCCTTGATCATTACCCTGACGTAGTCTCGTGGTCGGATGACACCGAGGGTGAGTTCGCGAATGCTGACGGCGACGGCTTGGTTTCCCGAGCAACCACTCATGTCCGAAACCATGGGGAGAAATACGGCGAGGGCGATGACCGCTTGGAGAGTGTCCTCGTAGGAGGCGATGATGCTGGCGGCTAGAAGATTAAGGAGGATGTTGGGACCGAGCCAGGCGAGGCGGCGCAGGCAGCGATCTTTTAAGGGCATGGAGCGGAGTTCCTCACCACCGACAATACCTGCCGCTTTCAGGTAGTCATCGGTTTGGTTTTCGCTCAGGGCTTCGGTGACGGCGCGACGAGAGACGATTCCTTTGAGTTTTCCATCATCATCGACTGCGGGGAATCCGAGATATTGTTTCTCCTCGAAGAGGTCTTCGAGTTCCTCAAGGGTCGTATGAACTGACACCGAGAGGGGGTTCGGAATCATGAGCTTTTCGATGGTCGTGGAGCGCTTGCCGAGCAAAAGCGATCTCAGACTTAAGACGCCCGCGAGTTGGTTTTCGGCATCAACGACGAAGAAATACTGCACGTCCGCATCGGTGTATTCCTCGGCGTTGATTTCAAGGTCGGCGAGGACATCTGAAACGGTCGCGATCAGTGGGAAAGCGAGGAGTTGATCCGACATGAGACCTCCCGCGCTATCGTCCTCATAATTAGAGCGCTCGCGGAGTTCGTTGGATTCCTCCTTGTCGTCGATCTCGGCGAGGATTGCCTCGGTGTCATCGTCATCTAGTTCGCGGAGGAGGTCGCCACTGACATCGGCGTCCATTTCCTCAAGAACATCGGCCGCGATCTCAGCGGGGAGTTCTTCGAGAAGCTCGACGGCCTGAACCTCGGCGAGGTTCTCCAGGAGGTCGGCGGTTTCTTGCGGTGGGAGAAGTTCGCAGAGTTGCTCTCGTGTTTTAAGATCGAGTTGCGAAATGATACGTCGTTGATCATCGGCCGAGGCTCCGTTGATGATCAATTGGGCCACGATCAAATCGCGGGATTCGACGGCTTCGCTAAGCCTCTTGTGGCGTGGGGTGACTTCCTCTTTGACTGTGACTTCACTCATCGTCGGGGAGTGTGGGGAATTCTTGTGCCTTTGGAAACTGCGGATCTTCCACGAGGCCTATGAATTTCGATAGGCTCCCATGGCCGGGGCCTCTGGATTCACCTCGGGACCAAAGTAGCGGAGGAGGACGAGTGGCTCGGTGGCGCTGGTGTTCTCAAAGGTGATCCCGGCTTGCGCGGCGCTTTCGGTGGCGAAGAATTCATCTTCTGAAAGTTCGTTGAAGCGGAGGAGCTTGGGGCAGTTGAGACGGAGCTTGTTGGCCTGCCCGGCACCTTGGGTGACGATGGCTGAGTAGGCTCCGTTGTCGGTGATGGTGACCTTACTTCTCGGTTCCACCGTGAGTTCTTTCGCGGTGAAGTATTGGAAGTCATCGACCTTGCCGTAAACGATCCACTTGTCGTGGTAGCCTTCGCCTTTCTCTGAAGTGACGGGTTCGAGGTAATGGTTGTCTTTGAAATTTGGGTCGAGGTTCTTTTCCCAGTCGATCTGATCAATGATGAAATCGATGTCTTGATGCTTGTCCTCGGGCATGTCCTTGACGAGAAGTGACCAAGGAACTTCGCGGCCTTCGACGAGGTTTTGATACATTCCAAAAACATCGGAACCCCACTGTGGTTCGTAGGTGCAGAGAGAGCCGGGGGCGTGGAGAATACAGGGATCAATGAGCCAACCGGTGCCGGGTTGGAGTTTGTAGGCTTTCGAGAGTTCGAGGATTTTGTTATCGCCCTTTTGCCAGTTGGCAATGCAATCGTAGAGCTGTTGGCGGGTCGTGCCGGGTTCGAGACCCATGAAGGTGTATGGGAAATTGTTTCCGACATTATTGTGCTGAGGCGGGAAGTAGTAGGACTCGGGTTTCCCCTCCTGGCCCACCAATGCGGCTTGCGCAAAACTCTGGTGTGAGTGGTGGGGAATAGGGCCCATGTTGTCGAAAAATTTTGAGTAGACCGGCCACTTGGCATACTTGTCCCAGATGGCAGGCCCGATGATGTCTGCGCCACATTCGTTGATGGCATCGAGCAGAGTAAAGCACTCACCTCCGGTAACAATGTAGGATAGACCTTCGTCCTCGGCTCTCCCTTCGTTCGCCGTCACCGTCGTCGACCCGAACCAGCGCTCATCAATTCCTCCGCGACTGAGTCCGTATGCATAGGTGTCGTCGGGATGCAGTTTGATGCGAAGTCCTGGCTGTAAAAATGAGCGGGGGACCCAGGTCGGCGAAAGACGTAAAAGTCCTCCCGTATCCTCCAAATGCGCCTCGGTGGCTCCCCGGATGTCGGAAGTGAGATTGGTCAACTGCTCGCGAGTGCATGGGGGATTCATTGGAAATGACCTTAGTTTGAATTCCATGCACGAAAAGATGAATTTTGTTCAATGAACGAGCCCCGCAGGGATGCCCTCTATTTTGAAGGAGTGTTGCTTAGTCCAGATTAGGGCACTGGCAAGGGTGGCCGGGCCTGCTGTTCATTTTGGCTGACTGGTCTCTCGGGTGGGGGACGGTTACGAATTACTTCAATTCCCTCCTTTCCCTGATCGAAATATATTCGATACTTCAGGGAAGACGCCTCACCCATTAGCGATACCGAGGGGGAATATGATTGGGCTTCATTCCTTCAAATAAGACCGAGAGGCGACCACAAATTCATCACACTAAGAGAATATATGAGCGACTACATTGACGGGTTTATTATCCCGATTCCAAAGGACAAGATCGACGAATACATGATGCTGGCCTCCAAGGCTGCCGTCATTTGGAGAGAGCATGGAGCGCTGGAATATCGCGAGTTCGTGGGCGATGACATGAACGTGGATGAACAAATTCCCTTTCCTCGGTTTGCCGGGGCGACCTTGGAAGAAACGGTGATCTTTGCCTACGCGCGATACCCCTCAAAGGAGGTGCGCGATGAGGCCAACCGCCAGATCATGGTTGATCCGCGTATCAAAGATCTTTGCGAAAAATCGAGCCAGCTTTTTGACTTTAAGCGGATGGCCTTCGGAGGGTTCAAGAGCCTGATCTGATTTCCTTAACCTCCTTTTTTATTCATTCACCCATTCCAATTCGGCGTCACGTTTTTCTTGTTTTCGGCCTTTTATTGATCGCCGTAAATCTGCGTCCGGCAATTACGGGAATCGCTCCATTGGTTGAGCGAATGCAAGCGGGAGGAGTGGGCGTGCAGATCATCGGCTTGGAGACCACCATCCCTTTGGTTATGTTTGGCGTAGCGGGATTGTTTGTCGGAGCGATCGGGGGCAGAATCGGTTTTGCGCGCGCGCTGGGACTGGGGCTGGTGGTTTTGTCAGTGGGGTGTTTCGTGCGCTCGTCGGAAGGGAGCGGGACGAATTTTGAAAAGCTTCTTGGTTCGTTACTGATCGGGAGCGGGATTGCTTTTGGAAATGTTCTGCTCCCGGGCTTGGTGAAAAGTCGTTTCCCTAATCACGTGGGCCTCATGACGAGCCTTTACTCAAGCGTCGCTTGGCTGCCGACAATGCCGCAACTGCGTGGAATGAGCGAGTCGCAGTCGTACGGTTGGCCGACTGCGATGCAGATTTGCGGATGTCTCGCCAGCCTCGTTATCCCGACTTTGGCGGGGCGTGCGCAGTCGCAAAGTTCTTGGACCATTGCATGTTCGGGAATGAGCATTATTGGCGTCTGTGGGATTCTCTGGTTTCCGCTGGAATGGATTGGTGCGGCGACCATCGTCCTTGGGTTGGGATTGAATGCGGGCTTTAGCATGTCGCTTCTCTTGATTGCGATGCGCAGTCGTGATGCGGAGACAGCTGGTAATCTCTCCTCGATGGCGCAGGCGATCGGGTATCTTGCGGCAGCCCCGTTTCCGTGGTTTATCGGGTGGCTCCACACCGCGTCCGATAGCTGGACCGTGGCCTATGGATTTCTCCTGCTCCCGGCGGTTTGCCTGATGCTGGCCGGAGCCTTGGCGGGGCGTGCGGGGTTTGTGAAATAAAAACGGTTCAATGCCATGCCGCCAGAACCCCGGGGAGATCATCCGCCCGTCTTGACGGCTGTTTAGAAAGCCTGTTTGAGAGACGTATTCAAGGGGGCAATCAGCACTGTTGAGGAGGCTCGTGCGGCGATCGCAAATGGGGAAGAGGCAAGTTACATGGGCACCTTTGCGAGTGCTCGGCGATACGTGCTGCATTCGTTCGCGACGACTCAAAGTCAGCTCACCAAGAAGCGGGTCTCTCGGTTTATGGAGATCTCAGAATGCCCGGACTGCCATGGGAAAAAGATGAAACGTGAAGCGCTTTCGGTGAAGTTTGCAGGTCTTGATATCAGAGAACTCTCTCAATTAACCTTGAACGAACTTGCGCGACACCTTCGCGATGCCGCTGATACGAAACCAGTCCCGGGCGATCAGCAACGGGAAAAACAATCGTTGCCCAGCGGATTGCACGAGACGTTCTGGCACGGGTCGAAGCGCTCACGAAACTGGGCTTGGGCTACTTGTCGCTGGAAGGTAGCACCCCGACGCTTTCTCCTGGCGAGCTGCAACGCTTACGCTTGGGCACTCAGATCAGGTCGCAACTTTTCGGCGTTGTCTATCTTCTCGATGAGCCCTCGGCTGGTTTGCACCCTGCTGATACCCGGGCCTTACTTGGCGCCTTGGATGAACTCAATGAGAAGACGCTGGAGGTCACTTATCGCGAAAGAAACAGCGTATGAGTTTTTCGATCTAACCGTTGAAACAGCGCACGAGTTTTTCGAAGGTGAAGCACCGATTCTCCGCGCTCTTGATGCGCTCTTGCAAGTCGGGTTGGGCTACCTGCGACTCGGTCAGCCCGCCACCGAACTTTTGGGGTGGTGAAGCGCAGCGGATCAAACTTGCCACTGAGCTACAGCGGGGGCAGCAGGGCGATACTCTCGACATTCTCGACGAACCAACGACCGGTTTGCACCCGTCAGACGTATCGATGTTGATGTCACAATTGAACGGCTTCGTGGATGCGGGTAACACCGTCATCATGGTCGAACACGATATGCAGGTTGCCAGCAGCAGCGACTGGATCATCGACATCGGCCCCGGCGCAGGTGATGAAGGCGGGCTCGTTGTGGCCCAAGGAAAACCAAGAGAAGTGGCAAAGTGCAAGACCAGTCAAACGGCACCCTTCTTGTTGCATCCTAATTTTGAATGAAAATTAACAAAAGCGACCTCGTCGAAAGTGTTCGCAGGAAGGATGCCGCGAGGAGGACTTGATCCGAAGTGACGATGGTGAGGTCGTGGACTTGGGCCGTTGCCGCGATGATGCGGTCGAGGTGGATTTGACGAGGCCGCCCCAGTTGATTCATGCTGGTGGCTGCGGGCGGGTGGCGATTCCCGGGAAGGTTGGTGAGGGCTATTGCTTTTGATAGAGAGGAGGCTCCCAGCCTTTCGCCGGAGTGCCTTGGGGGCGGACGCCGAAGGATCCAGCTGGGATCTTGGTGTCTGCGGCGGTCCGGAGCGGGAGAGCGTCGGGGAGGTTTTTGAGGAGGATATTGCGGAACTGGATTTCCATGGCGGGACCGACGTGGACTTGGAAGCCGAGGACTCCTTCGAGGGCGCGGCCTTTTTCATCGAGGTCGATGAGGTCGGCGGTTTGGTGGCCGTTGATCCAGTGTTGATGGTGGTTGCCACGGACAAGAACGCGGTAGTCGTGCCAAACGTCGGGCTCGAATTTTTTGACGGGCATTTCTCCGACGATCCAAGACTTTCCTTCCTCGTCGATGACGACCTTTTGTCCGGTGTAGGCGAGAATTCGTCGGCCGCGTTCGTCATAGACCATGCCGTTTTGGTGCGGTGGGTTTTGCATGATGTCGCATTGGTATCCGGAGACGATGTCGAGATCGACTTCGGGGCGCATTTTGCCGCGATATTGAATGCCGCTGTTGGCGCGGTCGCTGAATTTTACTTTTAGCTGGAGTTCGAAGTTTTGCACGGTGGAGCCATTCCAGGTGATGAAGCGGTTCCTTTTAAGCGAGCCATCGGTGACGCCGGTGATGGACTTGTCTTTGACCGACCAATATTTCGAATCACCGGTCCAGTTGCGGAGGTTTTGGCCATTAAAGATACGGATGAAGCCTTCGGCATTGGCGTTTAGTCCGACAGAAGCGGAGGCTTCGGGATGGGGTTTTGTTGAGGTGGTGAAGGGACCTTTGGGGGGATCGAGCGGGCCGCCAAGTTCCTTGATACGGGCGTCGGTCCGTTTGCGCATTTCGGCGAGCTTAGTTGAGTGCTTGGGATCCTTGGCGAGGTTGACGAGTTCATCGGGATCGTTCTTGAGATCGTGGAGGAACTCGGTGTCGTGGTCGAGGTAGCGGACGTATTTATGGGTGGAAGTACGGATTCCTTCGTAGGCCGGAATACGGTTTCGGACCGCGAAGTGCTCGTGGAAGGTTTCGGTGCGCCAGTCTTTAGGAGTTTGGCCTTCGACGAGAGGCTTCAGGCTGCGACCATCGTAGCGCTCCGGAGTTTTGATGCCGGCCCAGTCGAGGAAGGTGGCGGGGAGGTCGATGTTGAGAGCGGAGGAGGTGGTGACTTGTCCCTGTTGATCTTTAGAAACACGGGGGTCGGCGATGATGAGGGGGACTTGAATCGATTCCTCATAGTGGGACCACTTGCCGGAGAGACCGCGGTTTGCCATGTGGTAGCCATTGTCGGCTGAGTAAACGACGATGGTGTTTTCGGAGAGACCGGCTTCATCGAGGGCTTTTAAGAAACGCCCGATGGCATTGTCGATGCCGGTGACCATGCGGTAGTAGGCGCGCATGTTGGTTTGGTATTTTTCGGGAGTGTTCCAACGCCAGAAGTAGCGCTCGCGGGTGATGCTGGTTTGGAGGAAGTCGGGGAGGGCTTCAAAGATTTCGGGATCGGAGAGACGGGGCGGTCCGATGTAGGTGTCTTCGTAAAGGCCATTGGCTGATTGAGGCCAGGCGAAGTGGCCGATGCCGGGGCGCTTGTCGCCATCCTCAGCGTGGCAGGCATTGAACCACATGTTGAGGGCGAAGGGCTTGTCCTTGGGCTGGGATTTCAGGAATGCGATGCCGCGATCGACGATGAGATCGGTCTCGTGGCGGAGGGAGCCATCGGCTTGCTTTTTGAAGAAGGGATTGCGGCCGATCGCTTCGAACTCGTCGAAGTGAGCTTTCTGGTCATAGGGCCGCGCGCTGAAATGCCATTTGCCGTAGTAGCCGGTGCGGTAGTTGTTTTCGCGGAGAAGGTCTGAGTAGAGAACCGAGACGGATTCTTTAGTGGCGCGGTCTCCATTGCCGGGCTGGCGAAAGCTGCGAGCGGTAAGGCCGGTGAGAATGGAGGTGCGGCTGGCCCAGCAAATGGGGTGGCTGACGAATGCTTGTTGAAAACGAGTGCCGCGTTTGGCGAGGGCGTCGATATGGGGGGATTTGACGACGGGGTTTCCGTAGCAGCCAAGGGTGCTGATGGTTTGGTCGTCCGTGAAAAAGAAGACGATGTTGGGTTGTTTTGCCGAGAGGGGAGCGAGTCCGACCGCGATGGACAGGAGCGGAAGCGAGATGAGAGATTTGAGGAATCGGTTCATGCGAGAGGGGGGAAACCTAGCAGTCTGTGAGACTTATCCAATCCGGCAAATCGACTTTTTAATTCTAGTCGCTTCTCGCGAGGGCATTCTTGAGAGCTTCTCTTAGATCTTCCGGGACAGATTCCGGAGAAAAGCCCGCTAGGAATTTTTTCATCGCGGGGGCATCGATCTGGATCATGGCGAGGAACTGGTGCGGGAACTTTTTGAGTAGTTCATCGACTGTGTTTTCCATGCTAGGCTCAACATAAGTTTGTAAGCCCAATTTTTAATCATCAAGACTCTCTTTTTTTGGATCTATTCAATAATAGCTTGCTATGCAAGGTAGCTTGCTTAATATTTTTGATGATGGAGGCGTCGTTTGATAATTGGACTGTGCAGCTTCGGAAGGGGATTCTGGAGTTTTGTGTCTTGTCGGCGATGGAGTCGGAGGCGGATGCGAATGGGACTTATGGGTATGATTTGGTCAGGCGATTGGTAAGGGTGAAGGGACTGGATGTGGCGGAGGGGAGTATTTATCCACTGCTATCGCGGATGAGGAAGCAGGGGCTTTTGCGGTCGAAATTGGTGGAGAGTGAGAGCGGGCCGGCGCGGAAGTATTACCGGCTGACGGCGGCGGGGCGGGCGCGGGTGATGGCGATGAAAAGTTACTACGACGAGATGCAGGCGGCGGTGGGAGAGATTCGAAATATTTAGCAACGAGCGAGCATGACTATGGATGAGCAAGATTGGATGACGACGGAGGCGCGGGCCTCGTTTGAGGAGTGGATGGCTGCCAATGAGGCGGGTTGGGTGTGGGAGGGCGCGGATCCGAGTGAAATCCGAGAGGATGTCGAAGCTCATCTTTTGGCGAGGCGAGGCGATGAAAATTTGCAGGTGACGCGGGAGCAACTGGAGCTGGTCGTTGGTGAGATGATGGCTCCTGACGCGGAGGAAGTTCGAGGGAGTGATGGGCGGAAGAAGAAGAGGGATTTGGGTTTTTGGGGGAGTCTTGTGAAGTTGGTCATTTCTCCTTTTCGGAGTCGCGTTATGATGGGGATTTGGCCGTTGATGGTGGTCATGGTGGCGGGATCGACGGGGATGCTGGACTTTTTGTTTTTTGATCCGATTTCGAGGATTGCCCAGCTGGTGCTTTTGTCGGGAGTTGGGTTGGTGGGATTGATCGGGCACATTTTTCTCAGGAAGAAGCAGGTGGATGGATGGTGGGCCTTCCTGTGGGGAATGGCTTTGGTTCCGGCAGTCTACTGGGGGCTTTTTTCCATTCCTTCGTTGGTGATGGGGACGATTTTTTATGGCTATGGAGTTTTGGTTTCGGTGGGGCTGGCCCTTATGGCGCTTCCACTTTTCTTTCTCTGTTTCTATGCGGCGTGGGCTCCTATTTTGGCCGCGACGGGGTTTTGGAAGTTGAGTGCGGGGAGTCGGAAAGGTTGGCCTTGGATGGCAGGGTTGGTGGCGGGATTTGTAACTCTGGTGGCGGTAGAGGCCCCGGCTTATGTGACGCGGTATGGGATGGAACACGATGATGTGGCTCTGGTTCGGAACTGGGGATCGGAGGAGCTCTTGCAGCAGATCGCGAGTCAGGGGACGTGGCAATTGAACTCTAATGATACCTCGGGACACGTTTTGAATCTGGGGACAACTGTCAATGTTCTGGATGAAGGGTCTCAGAGCTTGGAGGACGTGGTGGCGAGTCGGAGCTTTTATTATCGGGTCACGGGGCGGGATGTTTTTGATGTGAAATCGGAGACTTTTTTAACGAGGCAATTGCGGCGCAGTAGGCGGGGTGATGAGAATCAGGGGGGCGATGTGGTGGGGAAGAAGGTGTCAGGGCTGGATCTTGGGGGGTCGCGCCTGGATGGGCATGTCGATGGGGCGAGTGGGTTGGGGTATTGGGAGTGGACAATGGAGTTTCATAATTCGGAATTGATGCAGCGGGAGGCGCGGATGCAGGTGCAGTTACCTCCGGGCGGGGTGGTTTCGCGGCTGACCTTATGGGTGGAGGGGGAACCGCAAGAGGCGGCCTTTGCGGCGAAGTCGAAGGTGACGGCGGCTTATAAGTCGGTGGTACAGGCACGGCGAGATCCGGTTTTGGTGCGTTGGATCGGGGCGGACCGGGTCTTGGTGCAGTGTTTTCCAGTGCCTGAAAGAGGAACGATGAAGATTCGGCTGGGGGTGACGGCTCCGCTGGATTCGGACGGAAGGCTTTTTTTGCCGAGGATCAGTGAAAAGAATTTTGCGTTTGACGATGACCTTGAGACGAGAGTTTGGATTCAGGGTGATGTCGAGATGTCGATGGGTGGGCTGAAGGGTGAGGGTGCGCAGGGGCAGTGGCGGGAGGTGCATGGCGCGCTGGATCTTGCCGATTTAACGGCGAGTCATACTCATGTGAAATGTGAGGGATTGCCGGAGGAGAGCGTGGTGTGGACGAAGGATCAGTTTGCCCCGGCGAATGAGCGTTATTTGATTCGTGAGAAGCGGAGGCCGGAGGAGGCGCGTGAGAAGTCGATTGTTCTGGTGGTGGATGGTTCGGGGTATTTTAAGGAGTGGCAGGCGAGCTTTCAAGAAGGGGTGGAGTCGTTGAAGAATCATGGGCACAAGGTGCGGGTGGTTTGTGCGGCGGAGGAGGGCGTTCGGGAAGATGATGGGGCTCGCTTTGTGGGTGGTCAGGATAATATGCCGGCCTTATTAAGGGGGCTGGAGGTGGCTGCGGAAGTGAAGGCGGATGAGTTGATTTGGCTTCATGGAGATCAGCCGATTGATCTGGAGGGAGTGGAGGGATTCTTGCAGCTGATGGAGCGGGGGTTTTCCAAGGTGGCGTTTTCGACGGTGGATTTGGGCGGAGGGCCGAACCGTCTGTTGGAACAGATTGAGGGGCGGATTCCGGTGGTTTCGAGCGGGCGACCTGGTGGGCCGGAAGATTTGCCGGGTGAATTGCAACGGGTCATTCGACGGACGGGAGATGGCTTTGTTTTTCGAAGGGCTCCGGAGGGAACGGAACCGGAGGGGCGGGAGGTTTGGGATCAACTGGCACGGTATTCGGTATGGGAAAGGGTGATGGCGGGAGTGTTGGATCAGGGATCTCGGGAGGAATTGGCGAAGCTGGCGGGGAGGTATCAATTAGTGACTCCGGTGAGTGGGGCGGTGGTTTTGGAAAGCGAGAAGCAGTTTGAGCAGTTCGGTCTGGATCAGGTGGATGAATCGACGGCTCCGTCGATTCCGGGGGTGCCGGAGCCGTCGACGGTGATGTTGGTTTTGATTTCAATGATGAGCGTTTGGCGTCGTCGTCGGGGAGGGATGGCTTGACCAGTGGAGTGGGAGGGGATTGGGTGGATCGATGCAGATTCGTCGATTTCGTCATTTTTCCCGGATGCGCTGTCATTGGGTTTTTGCACTGGGGATAGGTCTTTTTTGGGCTTGGTTGAGTTTTGGATATGGATGGGGAGGGAGTTGGGAGAATGATGAAGGGAATGTGCGCTACGTGGAGCGGGAGCTTGTTTTTTTAGAGGCGGGGAAGGATGGTGGAACTTTTTTGGAGTGGTGGACGGGGCAGGATGAGCGCGAGAAGACGACAAAGCAGTTGTTGAAAGTTTTAGAGGGAGTTTGGGAGACGGAGAGGGTGATTGAGCTGCGAGAGCATCTGCGGGGAGAGAAGGAATTACCTCTTTCAGAGGAGGCGAAGAAGGCGCAATTGAGGCGATCGTTTGTGGTGGGGATTCCTTATCTATTGGCGATGATGGGTGGATTGTTCGTGATTTGGGTGGGAAGGAAGAATTGGAGGGAAGGCGGACCGCGGTGGTGCCTTACGAGAGATTGGTCGGTTGCCTTAGTGTTGGTGGTCTTTTTTCTGGGGGAGTTTGTGGGAGAGTTTTGCATCTACCCGTCGGTGGGACTTTTCGTTTTATTATTTGCGGATCCGTATTGGGGCGACATTTGGGCTTCCTTTGTGTGGCGGAGCGCGGGACCGATTGTGGCGGCCTTTGCGCTGATCGGGAGTTGGAGTGGGATTGGGAGGGTCTTTGGGCTGGGTGAGGCGGTGCGCTGGCGAGCGGTGTTAGCAGTATTTTGCGTCCTCTCCCTCTTCGAATGGCTTCGGCAGGTGGCGGGGGCATCGAGCGTGGAGATAGACCCGGGGGATTTTCTGTTGGATGTGAATCCCGATGGCTGGATTCTCTTTTCGGATGTTTTGAAGTCGGTTGTCTTTGCTCCGATCTTCGAAGAGCTTATGTTTAGAGGGGTTCTCTTCATTTGCTTGATGAGGCAATTGGGTGGGCTAAAGGCGGCTTTGCTTTCGTCGCTTATTTTTGCGTTGGTTCATACCCAGTATGATGCTTGGGAAATGGCTTCAGTCGGAGTGTTTGGATTGGGCTGCTGTTGGTTGACTTGGCGGACGGGATCGCTGAAGCCGGGTATCGCTTTGCACATGCTTTATAATGGACTGATCACTCTGGACGTCTTTCTGCTCTACAAGGCTCCTTGGGTCTTTTGGTAAAATTTTCTTCCACTTTATTCACATTTCTGAGAAGTCTCGGAACCCTTGCATTATGAAGATCCCCAAAGTTTACCTCTTGGTTTTTGCAAGCCCACTTGCTAACACCTATTCACAGACACTGAGGTCAGCCATTATTTCGAATAATGACGTGACGATCTACGAAGAAAGTACCCCCGGTTTGCTGACTCAGAACAATGCTTACGGATCCGGTGGCTGCGCTGCAAGGAACGGCGTCAGCGGCTGGCGGGAATATCGAGTTATTTGCATCGAGCGATGACGCTGTCTATGATGATGCCTCTGCAAGCGGGGCCTTTGCCAATGCGGATCCCACTGTTTTGACGGCTGGATTTTCGGATGCTTCGACGGTGACCGTGAGTGGCTTGGACGGGCAGGATTGGTTTGTCGATTCGGCGGACAACTAGACGCCCTCCTATGGGGCTAAAAATTTAGCGAACAGGTGGTTCGGAGACTTTTTAGCGGCCATGAGCGATCAGAGCTCGGGAGCTGCCAATTCCTTCATCATCGGAAACGAAGGAAGTCTTTTCGACACCTTTAAAACGAACGGGGGCTTCGCGCAGATCTCCGACCCCAATGTGAGCTTCATTGCTACTTCGGACGGCATCGTCAGTGTGGGGCTGGGTGGATTTAACGATACTACCGAGCGGGTTGCGATGCTTCTTCAGGTTCAACCTGATCAGCTTACCGCATTTTTTTAGAATGGCCTCCAAGTGAGTGAGGTGGCTAGAGTGAATGGTCAGGAAGCTTACTGTTTCGAGGCAGTCGATAGCGGAGTTTTGCTTGATGATGGGGTGGATTCTTACGGCGCCACCTCGGTGGTCGGTGTGCCGGAGCCGTCCAGTTCCCTCCTTCTTCTCCTTGCAGGTGCGACCGCTCTTGTCCGTCGCAAGCGATAGGAAGGACCTTACGTTTCGTTTTTTAAAGGTCGGATGCGCGAGTGCGCTTCCGGCCATTTTTAGTCCTTCGATGCTTTCGGGTCGAGGGCGTCGCGGAGGCCATCGCCGAGGAAGTTGAAGGCGAAGAGGGTCAGTGAGAACATGATGGCGGGGATCGCAAGAATCGCGAATTGGGTCTCCAGGAAGTTGGCTCCTTCTTTAATGAGGATGCCCCATGAGGAGTTGGGAGGCTCGATTCCGAGACCGATGAATGAGAGAGTGGCTTCGTAGAGGATGAAGCCGGGAATGGTGAGGGTGGCGTAGATGATGATGGGGCCAAGCATGTTGGGCACAATGTGACGAAAGAGGATGCGTCGATGGCTGAGGCCAAGAGAGCGGGCGGCCTCGACAAATTCCTGCTGGGTGAGAGAGGCGGCGGCGGAGCAGACGATACGTCCCATCGTAAGCCAGCCGAAGGCGGCGATGGCGAAGATGAGGGGAACGAGATTGGCGAAGCGTTGCACGTTTTGCTTTTCGAGCTCGAAGGTGGCGACGACCCATTCGGCTCCTTGATCAACGTAAGCTCCGATGAGTTCGCGGAAGAGAATGACGATGATGAGGAAAGGCATGGCGAGGAGACCGTCAACAATTCGCATCATGATGGCGTGGGTGCGGCCACCGACGTAGCCAGCAATGCCACCGTAAATGACTCCGATGGTCACGGTGATGAGGGTGGAGAGGATGGCGACGATGAGGGAAATTTGGCCACCCTCTAGGACGCGCATGAAGAGATCACGACCGAGTTGATCGGTCCCAAGAAGGTGGGATAATGAAGGCCCTTCAAAACGAGAAGCCAGATCGGTAACGTTTCCATCCATTCCGAAGGCCCACAGGATGGGCGCGACGATGAAGCAGAGAAGAAGGATGAGGAGGACGACAATCCCGCCAAGCATGGCGAGTTTGTTTTTGCGAAGCCGGAGGAGGGCATCGCGCCAGAGGCTGCTGCCTTTTTCGACCTTTTTGGGAACAGTGGTGTCAGCGGTAATTTCCATAATGAGCTGTTTGGTCGGGAATTAAGCTTTGCGAAGTTTGGGATCCATAAAGATCAGAATGAGATCGGAGAAGAGATTGGCGATGCCCATGAGGATGCCGTAGAAAAGGACAAGGGCGAGGACGAGGTTGTAGTCCTTTGAGGTGATGCCGGTGACGAAATATTGTCCCATGCCGGGGACCATGAAGATGGTTTCAACCACGAAGGAGCCGGTAATGATGG
Organism: Akkermansiaceae bacterium; assembly: GCA_047629805.1. Taxonomy (GTDB): domain Bacteria; phylum Verrucomicrobiota; class Verrucomicrobiia; order Verrucomicrobiales; family Akkermansiaceae; genus SW10. The sequence goes on from JBLHUR010000014.1 coordinate 20,964, forward strand.
CTGCGAAAGCTGGTCCCAGATAGGTGACGGCAGGCATGAGAGCGGTGCGCATGGCGTGCTTGGTGATGATCTGTATTGTCGGGACGCCCTTCGCTTTGGCGGTGCGGATGTAATCTTGTGACAGCACGTCCAGCATCCCTCCGCGAGTGAGTCGGGCCAGGTAGGCCGCAACCCCGAAACAGAGAGTGAGGGCTGGTAGGAAAATGTCGGAAGTGCGGGACCAACCGGCGACGTTGAAGAAGGTGAGCGGATTCGCGATGTTGATCTGAAAAAGAGGCCCTAGCACGAAGGCCACCACGCAGATTCCGGCCATCGCAATAATCATGGCGAGGTAGTCGATCATCTTGTTGTGGTGAAGTGCGGCAATGATTCCCAAGGGAATACCGATTAGGACTCCAAAGAAAAGCGAGACGATCCCGAGCTTCACGGAAACGGGAAAGGACTGGGCGATGAGGTCGCTGACTTTACGCCCTTTGAGGGAAAGAGAGTCTCCAAAGTCACCCTTTGTCAGGATGTTTTTCCAGTAGTTCGCATATTGAATGGGAAGAGGTTTATCGAGACCGTAGTAGGCTTCGAGGGCGGCTTGTTCTTCGGGCGAATTCGCTTTTTCACTGGCAAAAGGATTACCAGGAATGGCACGAACTGCGAAGAAGACGAAGGTGACGAGAATGAAGACCACCAAGATGGTCTGGATCACACGAGAGAGAATGAGTTTGAGCATCGGAAGAAGGGGTTACTTTTCGATTTTGACGAACTTGAAGGGATGGTTATTGAGCAGGAGGGGATGCCATCCTTTGACCTCGGGGCGGATGAGGTAGTTTGTGGTGTAGAAATAAATCGGAAGGACGGGGTTTTCGTCGAGGAAGATCGCTTCAGCCTTCGCGAGGGTTGCGATGCGGGTGGTGGGATCGGCAATCTGACCGGCTTCATCGAGAAGTCTTTCGAATTCCTTGGAACTCCATCCGGTGTTGTTGTTGCCATCGCCTCGACGCCACATTTCCAGGAAGGTAGTGGGATCGAGGTAGTCGCCGATCCATCCGGCGGCGGAGAGGTCGTAGTCGCCATCGCGCTGGAGTTGGAGGTAAGTCGACCACTCCCGCTGGATGATGCGGACCTCAACACCGAGATGCTCCTTGAGCATGGATTGGATCACTTCCGCCTCGGTCCGCCCGCCGTCTGAATCGGTGGTGAGGAAGGTGAGAGTAGGGATTTCTTTATCGCCCCAGGAAGATTCCTTGAGGAGCTGTCGGGCTTTTTCGGGCTGGAAGGATATTTTATCGGAGACCGGGTAGCCGGCCAAGGGAGGGACAATTCCGCTGGCGGGAGTTTGTCCGCCCATGAGGATGTTGTCGCAAAAGGCGGCTTGATCGATGGCGAGGGCGAAGGCTCTTCTGACCTTGGGATCCTTGAAGGGGTCGCGCTCGGTATTGATGCGGGCGAAGCGGGTTCCGACGTAGGCTTCCTGGCGGAGTTCGTTGGGGTATTCTTTTTTGGCGAAGGGAATGAGTTCGGCCGGAACGGTGTAGGTCAGATGAAGTTGTTCGTCGCCATACATCCGGGTTTCGGTGTAGTTATTGCCGATCGGGAGGTAGCGGATTCCAGCGAGAGAAACAGTTTCGGTGTCCCAATACGCGGGATTTTTTTCAACTTCGATGAAGTGGTTGGTGCGCCACTTTTTGAGTTTGAAGGCTCCGTTTGAAACCATGTTGCCTTCCTTGGTCCACTGCGAGGCGAAGGCAGTGTTTATTTTCCCGTATTGCAGGATGATGTGTTTGGGAACCGGGAACCAAGTGTAGTGGGTGCTCAGCTCTGGAAGGAAATCGACCGGGCCGCGCATCGTGAGCTTCAGGGTGAAATCATCAACGGCCTCGACGCCGACCTGGGCTTTCTCCCAGAGGTCGGGCTTGTCCTCTGTTTTTTGGAACTGAAGAATCCGGGAGATGACCTCTTGCTTGACCGTGTCGTCGGTTCCCTCGGACCACTTGAGAGCGTTAAGATTTTTTTGAACGTATCCGAGTTGATCGACATCGAGGTGGTCGAGTCCCTTTAGATTCAAAAAGATTTTCTTTTCGGAGGAAGAGAGCTTGTCGAATTTTTTGTTGGCGAGGTTTTTGATCGAGACCGTTTCGCCCTCATCGAGGTATTTGTGAAAGTCTGCTAATTCAGCCTCCTTGAGTTCGGAAAATTCCTTTCCTTTGAAGTTGGCGGCGGAGATGAGAGGGTCTCCAGCGAAGTTTGTTTCCTTCAAAATTTCCCAAGTGAGCGGGAATGATTCGTCGTTTCCGCAGAGGATTTTTCCAAGTTGGGTTTTGTGGTAGGCTTCTGCGTTTTCGATGAAGTAGAGCATGCTGGCATACTTGGCAGGCCAAGCAGGATCGGGAGAGATCATGCGGCGGTAGGAAAAGGCAAAGTCTTCCGCCGTGATCGGCACTCCGTCGGACCACTTGCCATCCGTTTGCAGGGAGAAGGTCCATTCTGAATAGTCCTCATTGTGGACCCACGAGGCCGCGGCCCCGGGTAGGACTTCGCCATCTTTGCTGGGATGTTCGACGCAGAGACCCTCGAAAAGGGCCCGGATGAGATTTGATTCCATCACGCCTGAGACCAACTGAGGGTCGAGGCCTTTGGGTTCGCCTTTGTTCCCGATGATGAGAATGTTGGCCTCGTTGGCAACTTCGACATCAGATCGGGAGTCGCAGGACGTGAGGATGAAAGCGAAGCTGGCGAGGGCTGGAAAGATGAGATTCCGGAACACGGGTGAAGACTTGGCTAAATCCGCGAGAAAGGGAATGAATTTTTACATTCCATGACTTTCATTTGACAAGAGGGGGCGAATAGAAAGAAAAGCTTGTGCGTCAAAGACGCTACCACCTCCGCATGAAAGTCTACTTCCTCCGTCGCTTACTCCTGGTTCCACTGACCATGCTGGGGGTGACTTTTCTTGTCTTTACAATCACGCGGGTAATGCCGGGAAGTCCGATTCAGCGGCAGATGCAGGAAGCGGCGACGGCTTCGATGGATGGCGGCAGTGGTGGTGGGGGCGGCGGAGCGCTCGATGAAGAGCAAATCGAAGAGTTGGAAAGAGAGTTCATGTATGACAAGGTGATCCCAATCGCCTACCTGCAATGGTTGGGAGTCATTCCGAGAGAGAGACTGCACAGTCAGGCTGAATTCACGGAAGGCGGGGAAGAGCGCGTGGGGGGATCGATTATTGACGATTACGAGACTGAGGTTGCGGTGACCCTTTCGGGAAGTGGGCGGCAGGTGAAGGTGGTGCGCTCGGGCGGTGACATGAAGTCCGCGGAATATCTGGATGGTGACGAGATCGATGATGATGGCTGGAATGTCAGAATTGAAACTCCGGATGATCGTAAAGAGGTCTGGGCGCGGAGAAATGATAAGGAGTCCGCAGATTGTCCTAAGGACTACGATCATCGGGCTGTGGTTTTTAAAACGCGATTTTCAGGGCTGCTTCAGGGAGATCTCGGGCGCTCCACCGAGTTTGGTGATCCGGTGCTTTCTTTAATTTTAGATCGGATCCCGATTGCGCTCTATTTTGGAATTCTGACCGCTTTAATCACCTATGGAGTTTGTTTGCCGCTCGGAGTATTGAAGGCGATCAAGCATCGGACAATGTTGGACAATGTTACTTCCATCCTGATTTTCCTCGGATATTCTATTCCGGGATTCGCTTTGGGTGCGGTGTTGCTGGTATATATGGGAGCTCGGGCGCATTGGTTTCCCTTGGTCGGCCTCACGAGTCCGGACTTTGACTCGATGTCCTCGCTGGCGAAAATTAAAGATGTTCTCTGGCACACGGTGTTACCGTTAAGTTGCTACGTCATCGGGAGTTTTGCTTGGATGACGATGATGATGAAAAACAACCTGATGGATAATTTAGCAGCCGACTACGTGCGCACGGCTGTTGCGAAAGGGGTCGATTTTAAGAAAGCAGTGTTTCGTCACGCCTTTCGAAATTCCTTCATCCCAATTGCAACGAGTTTGGGCCAACTGATTACTTTGGTGGTGAGCGGAAGTCTTTTGATTGAGACGGTTTTTGACATTCAAGGATTCGGATTACTGCAATATCGCGGGATCATCGAATCCGATCAGATGGTGATTATGGGAACGCTGACGATCGCGGCCTTCTTGATGATTATGGGTAATATTTTGTCGGACGTCATCGTGGCGATGATCGATCCACGTGTGAAATTTCAGTAGAACTTACGATGTTACGATTCTCTGGTTTTTTTCTCCTCCTAGCCGCCATCGGCTCGTCGATTGGCGAGTGGAATGCCCTTGTCCTGCCAACTTTGAGCTGGGGCTTTGAGCTGAGTCGCAGCGCTGAGTGGTTGCACTTATCGGATGAGGCGGTGGAGTCTCTTGGTAAGTTTTCCTGGCTGGAGCCGTGGTTTGGTTGGTTTACGGTTTTGGTGGTAACCATTGTTGGGATCTTCTTGATCTTCAAATTTGCCCGCCACGGGGTGGCGAATCCAGTGACACTGCGAAAGATCGAGCGCTTTAAGAAAATCAAACGTGGGTATTATTCGTTTTTGATCTTGATCGGACTGGGTGGTTTGGCGGCCTTGGATCAAGTTTTGGTTGGGAAGGAGGCCCTCGTGGTCGATCAGAATGGTGAACTGACTTTCCCGGCATTCACCCGGAAGTTGGAAAAGGGAAGTGACTATGGCTTGAAGGGGGAAGAAGGGGTGAGAGATCCAGATTACCGGGAGTTGAAGAAGTCATTCAAGGATACCGATAATTGGGCATTGATGCCGCTTTGGCCTTACTCGCCGACGAACGATAGTATTTCAGCATTGGCCCGGACGATCCCTGAAGAAGACGGTCAGTTGCGTCGCCGTGGTAAGGGATACTCGGGGCTGGGGACGAGGCTCTACGACTATGATGAGCCTGAAAATCCACACCTTCGCTATCGATATCGAAAAGGTCTGAAGGATGGCGATGCGCAAGGATGGGATCGTGAGGGAAATCGAATCTATGGAGCGCGCTATGAGGAAGGTGAACTCGTCGAGGGCTCGGAATTTTGGGACGGCGAGGGGAGTTTGGAAGAATTCTTAGGGAACACTGATCAGGCGATTTATGATGTCAGCTTTCCTCCATCGGAACCAACTTGGCGGGATTCGCCGCGTCATTATTTAGGGACGACTTCCGAGGGGTATGACGTCATTGCGTATTTGTATGGCGGGCTGAAGGTGAACTTTCAAGCGGCCATTATCTACGTTCCAATCGTTTATCTGATCGGAATTTCGATCGGGCTTTTGATGGGGTTCTTTGGAGGAACTTTCGATCTTGTCGTGCAGCGATTGATTGAGGTGCTTTCCAATATTCCCTTCCTGTTTTTGGTCGTGATTGTGAGTTCGTCGGTTCCGGCGCAGTGGAAGGATCGTTTTGGCCTCTATATTATTTTGGGCATCCTTGCGGCCTTTGGTTGGATGGGGATGACTTACTTGATGAGAACGGCGGCCTTAAAAGAAAAGGCGCGCGATTATGTAGCAGCGGCCCGGGTGATTGGGGCTTCAACTCCCCGCATTCTGTTTCGCCATCTTCTGCCGAACTCGATCGCGATTGTGGTGACCTTGATTCCGTTCTCAGTGTCGGGTTTGATTCTTTCGCTCACTTCGCTCGACTACCTAGGCTTTGGCTTGCCTGCGAAATATGCGACCTGGGGAAAGCTCCTGAAAGACGGCCTGGAGAATCTTTCGTCGCCATGGTTGGTGAGCGCGGCTTTCTTGTGTCTCGTGTGCCTTTTGGTTTTGGTCACCTTTGTGGGCGAAGCGATTCGGGAAGCCTTTGATCCTAAAAAATACACTTTCTACCGATAAGATGCGCTGGCTTTTTCTAACTCTGTTGTTGTCGTTTCTCTCGAGTTGTTCTAGGGAAGAGGATTCTTATGTGGGGGGCTTGGGCTTCGAGCAATATGTGGAACAGTATAACTCCTACATTAGCGATTGGTTGGGGAAGCAGTTGAGAGAGACTGAGGAGCAACTGGCGAAGGCCGAAGTGGGATCATCTGACCACAATCTGATTTCCGAAAAGATCTCGATGCTGAAAGGGCGACAAGAATTGGGAGATTATCTTTCGTTCAAGGGGCCCGATGATCTTCCGAGCGACTTGGTTTGGAAGGATGGGATGGATGAGCCGGAGCAAGGAGATCCGGCCGCCAAGAAGGGTGGCGTGTGGAGATACTTCACCTCAAGTTTTCCTCCGACGCTTCGTCTTCATGGTTCTAAGACAAACAATTCCTTCCGCTCGAACCTCTACCACGACCACGCGATTTCTCTGGTTCAGCAAAATCGGGTATCTGGCAATGTCATTCCAGGGGTGGCCAAGGAATGGGCTGCCAGCGCAGACAAGAAAACCTATTATTTTCGACTGAATGAAGATGCTACTTATAACGACGGAACTCCTGTCATCGCTAAGGACTACTTGATCAGCGTCCAGGTCCAGACCTCGAACAACGTCACGGCTCCCTATTACAAGCAGTATTTACGTGAAGAATTTGCCCAGTGGACAGTCTATGATGATCACACTCTTGCCGTGACTTTTCCCGGGTCAAAACCCGAATTGGTGATGATGGAAAAGATCACGAATATGCAGCCATCGCCTGCTGATTTTTTCGAAGAGTATGGGCCGGACTATGAAGATCGCTACCAATGGAGGCCTCATCCGGTCGTGAGCCCTTATTATGTTCTGCCGGAGGATATTAAAAAGGGAGAGTCGATCACGCTGACGCGTCGCAAGGACTACTGGACGGAAGATAAAAAGTATTACCAATATTACTACAATCCCGACAAACTGGTCTGGCGGATCATTCGAGACCGGAGCAAAGCTTTCGAGCTTTTCCGCGCGGGTGAGTTGGACTTTGAACTTATTTCTGGTCCTAAGGCGTGGTATGAAAAGACGGAAATTGACCAGGTCTTCGACGGCTATATCGAGCGTCATTGGTGGTATAATCAATTCCCACGTCCTCCGTGGGGTTGCTACTTGAATACGCTGACTCCCGTTCTGGCCAACCGGGATGCCCGCATCGGGATCGCTCATGCTCTCAATTGGGATAAAGTGATTAGCGTGATTTTTTGGGGCGATTTCAAACGCCTGCCTGGCTTTGTTGATGGATATGGAGACATGGTGCGTGCGGACGTACAGCCGAAGCCCTACTCGGCGGGAACCGCTCGCAAATATTTTGCCAAGGCAGGATATACGGAGGAGGGTGAGGATGGGATTTTAGAAACGCCGGGTGGGAAGCGGCTGGAGGTTGTCGTGAGCTACGCCACGAGTAATCCGATTTTCGGCAAGATTGTCGCGATCTTGAAAAATGAGGGGAAAGCGGCGGGAATCGATTTTATTCTCAACGGCTTGGATGCCCAAGTTAGCTATAAACGGCAAATGGAAAAAAAGCATGAGATCGTGATCAGTGCCTGGTCAGTGCAGCCTCCCTTCTTTTCCTTCTATGAATACTTTCATTCCCGTAACGCTTACGACGAAAAGGGTAACCCGAAGTTCGAAACGAACAACGTCTTCACGTATGCGAACCCGGAGATGGACAAGCTCTGTGAGGCATACCGCGCCGCTAAATCACGGGAGGAGAAGAAGCAGGTCGGCTTGATCATTCAAAAGATGGTGGATGAAGAGTGCCTCTTCGTCCCAGGATGGAAACGCGATTTTGAACGAGTGGCATGCTGGCGCTGGATGCGCTGGCCCAACTCGGAGGAGGTGAAGTTTTGTCCCCCCATCTATTCGTATCCTTACGAAAGCTATTGCTTCTGGATTGATGATGAGATGAAGGAGGAAACAATTCAGGCAATGCGGGATGGGAAGACCTTTCCGGAAGTTGAAAACATCGTGGAAAAGTATCGAAGCAAATGAGTGAACTTCTCGACATAAACGGGCTGGTGACCAGCTTTGATACAGACGGTGGCTGGGTCCGTGCGGTGGATGGTGTTTCGTTCTCGGTGGAGAGTGGAAAAACCGTCGGCTTGGTGGGTGAGTCAGGCTGCGGAAAAACGGTGACGGCAATGTCGATCATCGATCTCTTGCCCAAGCCTTCCGGACATGTATTGGAAGGGGAGATTCTTTTCAAAGGTGAGGATTTACGAAAAGTGGAGCCAAAGCGAATGAGAGAGGTTCGCGGTGGCGAAATCGGGGTTATTTTTCAAGAACCAATGGCGGCGCTTAACCCGGTTCATCGAATTGGTAAGCAGATTGTGGAGATTTTGAAACTTCACGAAAATATGTCATCGCGTGCTGCTTTGCAGAAGGCGGTGCAGCTTCTCGATGCGGTGGGGATACCAGCGCCTGAGAAGAGGATATCGGCCTATCCACATGAACTGTCAGGTGGAATGAGGCAGCGGGTCATGATTGCGATTGCGATTGCTTGTGAGCCTGATCTTTTGATTGCGGATGAGCCGACGACTGCGCTCGATGTCACGGTGCAGGCGCAGATTTTGGAGTTGATTGAGTCGATGCAGGAGAAGCTGGGAATGGCGGTGCTCATGATTACGCACGATCTTGGGGTGATCGCACAGAACTGCGACGAAGTGGTGGTGATGTATGCCGGACGGGTGGTGGAGCGGGCTCCGGTGAATGACCTTTTTGCAAATCCACGGCATGCGTATACGAAAGGGCTGTTGAACTCGATACCGCGGATCGAGAGTGTCCGCAAAAGTGAGTTGAATACCATTCCGGGCCAAGTCGCTGCAATTCAGGATTTTGTAGCAGGATGTCGCTTTTGTCAGCGGATGGATCGACGCAATTCCGTCCTTCTCCGTCAACGTCCCGAGTATCGGGAAATCTCACCCGGCCATTGGGTCGAAACCTGCCCCGAGTGTTTTCAAGCATGAACGACCAATCCCAAAATCTTCTTCAGGTAGAGAATCTACGTCAGTATTTTCCAGTTCGTGGTGGTGTCATGATGAAGCAGATCGGAGCCGTAAAGGCGGTCGATGGTGTTAGTTTTCATATTGCGACGGGTGAAACCCTAGGCCTTGTTGGGGAGTCGGGATGTGGTAAGTCGACCTTGGGAAAAAGTGTCATTCGTTTACTCAAGCCAACTTCTGGAAAGGTTTTTTTTAAAGGACACGATATCACTGGCATGGGCCAAGGCACCCTTCGGCCACTTCGACAGGATTTTCAGATGGTGTTTCAGGATCCGGCGGAGTCTCTCGATTCGCGGATGGCGGTGGGAGAACTGGTGGCGGAGCCGCTTGTGATCCAGAAGATCGGGAATCGTCCTGAGCGCCAAAATCGTGTCCTTGAGCTTTTGGATCGGGTTGGTTTGCCTCGGAATGCCGCCCAGAAATTTCCCTTCGAATTCTCCGGTGGTCAACGTCAGCGGATTGGGATCGCCCGGGCGCTTGCGGTGAATCCCGAGCTTCTGGTCCTTGATGAACCGGTTTCGGCGCTCGATGTTTCAGTACAGTCGCAGGTGATGAATCTTCTCTTGGAATTACAGCGGGATTTTAAAATGTCCTACCTCTTTATCGCGCACGATCTCGCAGTGGTGAAGCACATGAGTGATCGCATCGCGGTGATGTATCTGGGGAAGATTGTCGAACTTGCCCCGGCGGAAGAAATTTACCGCAATCCGCGTCACGCTTATACCAAGGCTCTTTTATCTGCGATTCCCGTTCCCGATCCAACGGCGAACAAGGAGAGGGTTATTTTGGATGGGGATGTTCCCAGTCCCATCGATCCTCCTGCGGGATGCGCCTTTGGGCATCGGGTCAATCATCCCAAATATGTGGAGAGCATCGGGCAGGAGCTGCCTTTCACTGAGGTCGCTCCGGGTCACTGGGTGCAGCAGTGCCCGTGCTGTGTGGCATGCAGTCAGTAAAGAGAGGAACCGCGATTTAAAAATCGCGACCGCGAGGACCAAGCGATTCCGCAGCGAAAAAATCGTTGGAAAAATCAATCAGCATCGCAGCCGTGTTTTTTCTGAGCGGATCGAAGGGCGCATCAACCAGAAGGGGAGCTTTCGGCGACCGTTCTCGCGGAGGGCAGGCAATTGCAAGGTTACACGATCTGATCCACGCAGAACTGCGACCAGGTTTCCAGCTTGGGATGGAGTGCTCCCTTGAGGTCGGCGACTGTTTGAAAGGCGAGGTTGGCGAGGGCGTCTTCGCCCGAGGTGACTTGATCGCTCTCCAGCTCGAAAAGGTGGACCACGCCGAGGTGGACTTTACCGACGCTGTTGCTGTCATCATTTAAGAGGGCCACGATCTGGTTTTTGTGCCCTGCTGTGATGATGAGTTCTTCGTCGATTTCGCGCTCAACGCCGGCGAGGTAGGTCTCTCGGCCCAGAGGATCGGTTCTTTCATCAACTGGATTGATGTGTCCTCCGATTCCGACGGATCCCTGAGCGTGGAGGCGGCTTTCGCCACCGCTTTTTCCGCGGGTGTAGTGGAGGTATTTCCCTTCGTGATGAAAAAGGGCGTAGGGAATGATTTGCTTGAAGGAGGGGTCTTCCTCAGCTTCGCCACGGTCCATGAAGAAGTTGTTGGCAGGGTCCAGAATGGCTTCCAAATATCGGACGACATCGGTTTCGATGCCCTGAAAATCCCCTAGGTCTTCGAAGAGTTCACGTGGGATCACTAGGATTTCCTCGCCTTTGTAGTCGCGCATGGGGCCAGTTTGGCAGGAGCGGGGGAGGGTGTCCATTCTTTGGCCAAGGATTCCCTTGGAATTCGCTTTCATTTTTTTTGATAGATGAAGCCTGAAGTGTTAGTTTTCTTTACATGTCCCCCCGCTTTGCCCTGTCAACTTTACGCGCCATGACGGCAATCTGTCTTTCGGCCCTCCTCGTGGGCTGTTTGGAGAAAGAAGGTGAGACGAGGATTAAAGATGTTGAAGATAAGATGGATGGACAGCGTTTCGATATCGCGCGGGCAAATGAATTTCTGATTGTCGAAAAGGCGAAGCTTGCTGGTTTTGAGCAGGCGGCCCTGGATCTTACCGAAGCGAAAGGATTGACAGAATCTCTCTCAGAAATGAAGGCCGTGCTGGAAGCAGCTCAAACCCGCAATTCAGATTTAAACGACTCAATTAAGCTGACCGAACTTGAGTTGAGTCAATACCGGAATCAATACCGGAAAGTGGTCCGGAAGGCTTCGGTCGGAACAAATATCGATTTATCCACTACTAAGGGAGTCGACTTCAAAGATGTCCGGATTCTGTCGATCACCCCACTGGATATTCGTGTTTACATGCCATCCGGCCCGCAGACAGTTCTTTTGAAAGACATCACTCCGGCGGTACGCGAGATGCTCCAGATGGGTGATGACGAGGCGGCGGGGTTTATCGAGAAGCAAAATACAAATGCAACTTTGCGAGCAGAGAAATTCAAGAAGTGGAAAGAAGGTCAGGGCGAGCGTGAAGAAAAAGCGGCCAAAGAGGCGATCATTCAGAAGATGAGGGACATGCAGGAGGAGGTCTACAAACGTGAGGATGAAATTAATGTCCGGATACAGGAAATCAAGGGCTGGAAGTCGAAGGCCTCCAACCTGGAGATGAGGGCTTCTCAGGAAAAAGATGATGCCAAGTCAAGGAAGGCAGAACGTTATGCCGAGCTATCTCGTGACAAAGCAGATGCTTTGGCTGATCAGAACTCTGATTCCTGGATCGTAGTAGGTCGGCTCAAGGCCGAGCTTGAGGACCTCAAGCGGATGGGAATCCGCTAGAGACTACGAGGCGGAATTCCGCACGAATTCGGCAAGTTTCTCGGTTTCTCCGTCTGCGGACCAAACATGGCGGAGGAAATCAGCTGGGTGGATGTCGCCGTTTTCCCGGAGGAATTTACGATCACCGCCGCAGCTGAACATCACATCTGGGTGCAGTTCGCCGCGAAGCTTAGCGGTCGCTTTGGCGATGATGCGGGGGAGATAGGCAATGCCATCAAATTCTTCGCCGAATGAGGGGAGATCATTTTTCAAGATTTCCTTTTCGCTGGTTTTTTCATTTTGCGACACGAGGAAGTAGTCGCGTCGCACGGCCGCGACGAGGAGAGCCGTCGATTCTGCCGGAGTTCCTTCATCAGCGAAGTCTTCGACAAAGTCAAAAAGCTCACGTGGTTTGTAGCCGATACTCGCGAGGAATGAGAGGTCATCGGGCGTGTAGTAGCTGGAGAAGTCTTCGTTTCCCCCTTGGTAGGCGGAGAGACAGCGGCGGAAAAGTTCTAGAAATTTATCGTTCCAAGTCATGGTTGAAGTGTTCCTCTGGATTGTCGCTTGTCAATAGGTGGGCTTTGCAATGATCGCAGTGATTGACTTGAGGACCCGCGGGGTGAGAATAAAGCATGTTCAAGATCGTGTTTGCAGTGTTTGCAGCTTTGTCATTTGTTTCCTGTCAGGAGGGAAATTTTTCTCCCGAAGTCGAGAAATATGAAGAGCAGCAGTTGGAGCTTGAGGCCGTTGAAAAAGAATTAGCGGAAGTCCGAGCTAAGTCCACGGCGGCGAAAACGGATGGCCCAGAGATCCCGGTCGCGGACCTGAAAGCGAAGCTTGCGAAGGCTGAAGCTAGCGTGACCCAGCTTAATCAAGACGTAAAAACGCTCAAAGAGTCTGAGAAAAAAGCGCTCAAGGACTTGGCCGCTTACAAGGCCAAGTATTCCCTTCAAGAGTAGCTCCAAAAAAACCGCCGCGACCGGATGGTCGGGGCGGCTTTGTGAGCTTGCTTGAAATCAGGCGTCGATCTTACGATAGGCGGCGATGAGGGCGTCGAGACCTTCCTGGCCTTTCTTGCTTTGGCCGTGCTCCATGCCGATGATTCCGGTATAATTCTTTTCGCGGAGGAATTGTGTCACTGCGACGTAGTCGAGTTTTCCTGTGCCGGGCTCCTTGCGTCCGGGGGAAGCGCCATACTGAACGTAGCTGACTTGGTCCCAGGTTTTGGTGGCATTCTCGATGAGCTTTTCTCCGTTACCGATCTGACCTTCGTGGTAGAAGTCGGCGAGAAGCTTGCATGATTTACGATCGACAAGTTTGCAAAGAAGGTGGCCGTCTTCGAAGGAACGAATGAGGGGTTGGCCTCCTTTGACGCCATGGGAAAGAGGCTCTTGGGCCATGATAATGCCGTGCTCTTCGACAAGGTCGCAGCAGAGTCTCATGTTGTCGACGGAGGCTTTGATTTGCTCTTCGCGGGTCATGGATTCATCGCGTGCTCCGGGGATCATGGTCATGTTGGTTTGGCCGGTGATCTTTGCGACCTCGATCCCGCGCTCGAGGTCTTTTTTGACCCTTTCTTTTTGCTCGTCAGTTGGCTTGTTGAACATCGCGCCGGCACCTCCGGTGATCACGCTGACTCCGAATTCCATTTTCTTGTCCTTCATGAACTCGGCGATTTTTTCGAGGAGGGCGTTCTTTTGTCCGTTGAGGCCATTGTCTTCCCACGCCCGGAAACCAAGGTCGTAGGAGAGTTTGAGTTGATCGACATACCCAAGTTTTTTGCCCTTACCGCCAAAGAGCTGGCCGGGAGACGGGGCGAATTTGGCTTTGAAGGGAGTTCCTTTTGCGACTTCCTTAGCGAGGGCGGAAGAACCCACGAGAGAGAGGAGCGACGCTCCTGTGACTTGACTGAAATTACGTCTATTCATGATTTGGGAATGAAAAAATTTATCAAATGACAAGGGAGGTGCCAAGAGAAGAATCGTTTCGTTTTCTAGGATGAAACGTGGGCGAGGAGTGCTTTGGCGGCCTCGTGAAAGGCCGCGGAGGCTTTCGATTCCGAAGGGCTAAGAAGGGCTACGGGTTCTCCGCCGTCGCAGCGTTTACCGATAATGGGCTCAAGCGGGATTTTTCCGAGAAGGGGGACTTTGATACGCTCGCATTCGCGCTCGGCCCCGCCTTGGCCGAAGAGGTGGTAGCGTTCGCCGTGGTCGCATTCGAAGTAAGACATGTTCTCGATCAGGCCGAGAATGGGAACGTTGACCTTGGCAAACATCGAGACGGCCTTGCGGGCGTCGATCATGGCGACTTCCTGCGGGGTGGTGACGATGACTGCGCCATCGAGCGTGACTGTTTGGACAATGGTGAGTTGAATGTCACCGGTGCCAGGTGGGAGGTCGAGGATGAGGACATCGAGTTCTCCCCAAGCGACTTGCTGGAGGAACTGCTGGGTGTATCGATTGGCGAGGGGACCGCGGACGATGACAGGGGAGTTGTCGCCGAGGAGGAAGCCCATCGACATGAGTTTGAGGCCGTGGGCTTCGATGGGAATGATGCGATCTTGACTGTCGGCATTGGGCGCCTGGTGAGGAACTCCGAGCATCAAGGGAACGGAGGGACCGTAAAGATCACAGTCGAGAAGGCCGACTTTGAGGCCCTGTTGCAAGAGTGCGATGGCGAGGTTGCTGGAGACAGTGGACTTTCCGACGCCGCCTTTGCCGGAGCCGACGGCAATGATGCGTTTGATGCCCGGGATGGAGGACGATTCGCTGGAAGCAGAACCGGCGGAAGGGGGATCTTGAACGTCGATTTCAATACGAACTTTTTCGCTCCCTCCTAGAAGAGGGTCGAGGATCTCGTGGCAGTCTTGAAAAACCTGTTGCGGGATTTTAGGATCCTTGGTTTGGATCTGAAGTTGCACGTGGGCTGCTCCGTCTTTGATCTCGGAAGATTTCACGAGTCCAAAGGAGATAATGTCTCTGGAGAAGCCGGGATATTTGACTTTGGAAAGGGCGTTGCGGAGGTCGTCACTCGTCATGGCGTCAAGGTAGCGTTCCCGTGCCAGTCCGCTAGTATTTCTTGCGCAAGTGGGACGGAAGAATGCCGAGTTGCTCGCGATACTTGGCCACGGTGCGGCGAGCGACTTTGATTCCCTGCTCGGTGAGGAGCTTTTCGAGTTTGGAATCGGAGAGGGGATGGGCGCTGTCCTCACTGGTGATGAGCGTTTGCAAGGCTTCTCTGACCCCTTCGTTTGAGACGTCTATGCCATCGGCGGTTTGGTAGCCGGTGGCGAAGAATTTCCTCATCTCCATGAGTCCGTGTGGGGTGTCGATATATTTACCGGCAACGGCACGTGAGACTGTCGTGGGGTGGACTCCGATGACTTCGGCGATGTCATTCATCGTCATCGGCTTGAGGTGGCGGGAGCCTTTTTGGAGAAAGGGTTCCTGGCGATCTACAAGTTCCCGTGCGATGGCGAGAATCGTTTCCTGCCGCTGGTCAATCGCGCGGATGATGGCGCGGCCATCGCGGATTTGGTTGCGGAGATAATTACGCGTTTTGCGATCGTCTGATGAGCCCGCGAGCATGTCCTTGTATTGGTCATTGATCCGCAGGCGGGGGAGGTAGCTGCCGGTTAGCTCGGCCACCCATTCGTTTTCGTCACCTCTGATAATTCTGGCGTCGGGCTGGATGTAAGGATTACCACCATTCTGAAAACGTGAACCGGGTGAGGGATCGAGAGTGCGGATGTGAGCGATCGTTTCGATCACTGTCTCTAGCGAGACGGAGAGCGTTTTGGCTAACTGGGGGAAGTGATTGCGTGCCACTTCATCGAGGTGTTCGTCCACGATTTCTGCTTCCAGCCCGGCACCGATGCCGAGGTGGTCGAGTTGGAGGAGGAGGCACTCGCGAAGATCAGCGGCACCGACTCCGGGGGGATCGAAATTCTGAACCGTAGCGAGGGCGTTATCGAGTCGATCAAGCGGGATTTGCAATTGCGCAGCCAAGTCCTCCAGAGGAGCATCAAGGTAGCCGTGGTCGGTGAGGTTTCCGATGATGATGATCGCGTCAGCCTGCGCTTTTTTGCCGAGCCCGCTTTCGCGCACTTGTTCGGTGAGATGTTCCTGCAAGGTCAGGGGTGCCACGATGGAGTTATAGAAATGTTCCCGTGCATCGGCGGTGTCCTGGCTGACGCCTTTATTACGTCGCTCCATGATGGCTAGCTCACGGGCGTCATCGTCGTAAGTCTCCTGCCAGTCGTCAAAGTTATCGGAATCTTCCATTTCAGAATCCGTGATCTCGTCGAGAGACTCATTCTCGGTGTTATCCTCCAAGACTGGATTGATCTCCATCGCTTGGCTGAGAAGTTGTCCAAGCTCCAGGGTGTTGGCCTGCAGAATCTCGAGGCTCTGTCGCATCTGTGGTGCGAGAGTCTGCTGCTGAGAGAGCGACTGGTTGAGGGAGGTTTGGGCCATGGGTTTACTTGAAACAGATACTCCAGTCTTCCTCTTAGTAAAGGCGCTAAGCAGAAAATGTGCCATATTGTTGTTTTCAATGCTTTGGATGATGCTATGCAACGCCTTCAACTCAAAATATTACCCCAAATTCTATGACCGATACCGCTGACCGAATCCGCCAAAAAATGGAAGAAAAAGGAGTGATGAACTCCGCCACTCTCGCTTTTCTCAGGGCGCACCGGTTGATTGCCAGTGGAAGCAAGGGGGAGGTCTCGGAGGCGGAAATTTTTCCTGCCAATTCCGTGGTGGACTATGGAACCTTACCTTCCGAGGAATCGTTCGACCCAGCTCAGCTTGCGCAAACCGTCGTCATTAAATTGAACGGTGGACTTGGAACCAGTATGGGACTTGAAAAAGTAAAAAGCCTCCTCGAAGTTCGTCCTGGCGTCGCTTTTCTCGATCTGATGTCTCGTCAGATTCTTTCGCTCCGTGCGGCGGCTGGAGGAGAGGTTCGCTTCCTTCTCATGAATAGCCAGGCCAGCAGTGATGATACTCAGGATTATCTCTCCAAGTCTGTCCCTGAGTTGGGCGACCCCGCTGATTTGGAACTCCTCCAAAACTGGGCTCCTAAGTTGGATCGTGAGACTTTGGAACCCGTGAGCCATCCTGAAAACCCCGAGCTGGAGTGGTGTCCACCGGGTCATGCTGATGTCTATCCCACTCTCGAGGGTAGCGGTTGCTTGGACCGGCTTCTCGATGGCGGGGTGAAATATGCTTTCATCTCAAACAGCGATAATCTCGGCGCGGTTCTCGATCCTACTCTGCTTTCATATTTCGCGAAAGGAGCCGCGCCATTTCTCATGGAGGTGACACGCCGCACCGAGGCTGATAAAAAGGGTGGTCACCTTGCCACTCGCAAGGAAGACGATCGTCTCTTGCTTCGCGAAGTAGCGCAATGTCCCGAGGAGGATTTGGAGAGCTTCCAGGACATCAATCGTCATCAATTTTTCAATACCAACAACATCTGGGTCAATCTTGTCGAACTCAAGAAAGTCATGGGAGAGAGCGGAGGCGTTTTAGAACTGCCCGTGATTCGGAATGCTAAAACGGTGGATCCCCGCAATTCCTCGACCACCCCTATCTACCAATTGGAGCAGGCCATGGGCTCGGCCATCGAGTGCTTCGAAGGCGCAGCCGCGGTCAATGTTCCTCGTTCTCGTTTCGCACCAGTGAAGGGAACGAGTGATCTTTTTGCGCTGCGTTCAGATGCTTATGAGATTGGCGAAGACGGTCGTGTGCAGCTGGTTGAGTCTCGTAAAGGGCAGCCTCCGGTTGTGAATTTTTCCTCGGAATATAAACTCGTCGATTCCTTGGAATCCCTTGGTCAACCTTCGCTGGTCGATGCCGTCGAGCTCACCGTTTCCGGCCCGATCACTTTTGCGGAAGGCGTTAAAATTTCCGGGAAGGTTGAAGTGAAAAATGACTCCTCCGAGCACAAAGTCGTTCCAGCTGGAGACTACCGCGACGAGACTCTTGACCTTTAAAAAGAGAGATCGAATTATGGTTTAGTGACTCGGGAGATTGCTTCTTGTCAGAGGTCCCCGATTGGGGCATTCCGCACCCGCCTATGAGCAAGCTTGAGCTGAAAGAACCAACGCCCGGATACAAGGCCCTGATCTTCGATCTCGATGGAACCTTGGTGGATTCCATGCCGGCCCATTTTAAGGCATGGTCCCTTGCTTTCGAGCAACAAGGTCATCCCGATGTCTTCCCCGAGGATGTTTTTTACGCGATGGGCGGTCGGCCGACACATGACATCATTGCCTCCCTCAATGAGAAGCACGGCCTCACTCTTGATGCTGATGAGGTCGCCGAATTAAAAGAGCGGGCTTATCTCGAACAGCTGGATTTGGTGGAACTAATCCCCGAGGTCGCGGCCATTGCCAAGGCTCATCGCGGCAAAATTCCGATTGCGGTCGCGAGTGGAGGATGCCGTGAGGTGGTGGGGATGACCCTTCAAAAATTGAACCTTTCCGATTGGTTTGACGAAGTCGTGACCGCCACCGATGTTAAAAATGGCAAGCCTGCTCCCGACATCTTCCTGGAGACCGCTTTACGTCTCGGTGTGCCGCCCGAATCGTGTGTTGTTTACGAAGATGGAGGAGCCGGGATCATCAGTGCCCGCGCGGCTGGCATGGAAGTGATCGTGGTTCCGACGCCTCTGCACCTTGTTTGATCTTATGAGCTATCTTGAACTCACCCGCGACCTCCTCATGGATGTGGGGGGGCATGTCGAGATGAAGAAAGCGCGCGCGATTCATCGTGACGGGGTCGTGAAGTCTGCGGAATACAAAGACGGAGTCCTTTCCGGCGAGACCCGGGTGAGTGGCAAGATCAAGCGGATCAGCATGGAGATGATTTCGCGGACCCACATGGAGAACCACTGCACTTGTCTTATGGTGAGGCAGGATGGGCGGGTTTGTGCTCACATCATGGCGATCGGCTTGGAGGTGATTGATCCCCAAGTGAAGGCCGCTGCGGCTTCCGCGCCGGTGGAAGATAAATGGCCTGTGCTGTCTGACGACGGAACTCCGTTGAAACTCCAGGTGATGCTTCCGCTTAAAGTCGAACCTTCCTGGGAGCGTGGTCAGCTTATGGTGGGATTCGGCGCGGTGATTGCGGATGATGAAATTCTTCTCAGTGCGCTCCCAGAGGGGCGCTTCCAACTTGATTCTCATGACGAAGAACTCTGGCGGGTTTTGCGCGAAATTTTCCCGGGCGAGGCTCCGGGAATTGTTCATTTTGATCGCGCACAATTTGCGCAATTGCTGGAAAGCCTGACCGGCCATCCGCGTGTTCATTTTGGGAAAAAATCCTCGGCGCACATTCTCTCCAGTTCATTTCGCCGGCCCGTCCGCCTGGCGGGGGAACGGGTCGTCGTGCGGCCCGGAAACCTGGGCGCGTGGCAGTTGCATGAGTCTGAATTCCAAGCACTCGCGCCGGGTCTGCCCGCCAAGTATTCCGCGATCCTTGGTCCTGGGATTCATGTCAGTGCGGCCGAAGCTCGCTTCACGCTTGCCAAGTTGGAGCAGTGGTTCGAGATCCCGGATGAGCTTTGGGAATCGCTTCCGGAAGAGGGGGTTCCGGAGATCTCGGTGATTCTGGAAGGCTCCTTGCGACATCTCGAAGCCCGCCTTGAGTTTCGTTATGAGGGCAAACGAGCGTCTTGCGAAAACGGGGAACCCCAACGCGTTGGTGAAGTTCTGACAAGCCTTTCGAAAGAGAATGCGGTCAGCGAGTTTTTTCACGCCTGGGGTTTCGAAGGTCCGGCCAAAGGGGGACGAATGGTCTTGCGCGAGCGGGAGGAAATTCTCAAATTTCACGCCTTTGCCGAGCTGCCGGCTTCGTGGCAGCTTGAAAAAGGAGAGCGCTTTCAAGCGGCTGCAGAACAGGTCGTAGCGGTTCGACCGGAGTGGGAATGGACCGAGACCGGGCGTGATTGGTTCGCAGTCGAGACCCGCTTCCAGGCAGGCGGCGAAGAACTCAACTCAGACCAAGTGCAGCGCATGCTTCGCATGGGGAGTGCGGAACAGGCTTTTGGTCGCGGCAAGATTGCCGTCATCGATTCTGACTTCATCGAGGAGGTGAATGAAACTCTCACTGATTCCGAAGCGTCCCAAACCTCACCGGGTCTTTTTGAAGTGAGTGCGCAGCAAGCGGCTTTTCTGAAGACGAGTGCCCGTGATTTCGGGATGGCGATTGAAGAAGATGCCGAAGTTGTTCTCGATCTTCCGGAGGTGCTCCGCCCTTATCAGGCCACCGGAGTGCGTTGGATGTATCGTCTCAGTGAGCTGGGAATGGGAGGGATTTTGGCCGATGACATGGGGCTTGGGAAGACCTTGCAGACTCTCACCTTTATCGAGAAAAAGGGTGGGAAGACGCTTGTTGTTTGTCCTTCTTCCTTGGTTTCGAATTGGGCCGCCGAAGCGAAAAAGTGGGTGCCGCATCTTACCGTGGCACAGCACGTTGGTCCAAAACGTGGAGGCATCCCCGAGGCGGATATTGTGATCACAAGTTACGCCATCCTCAGAGTTGATGCGGAGAAGTTTGAGGCACGAGAATTCGATATCGCAGTGATCGACGAGGCCCAGCAGATCAAAAACCCCGATGCTCAGATTTCCATCGTTGTTCATCGTCTCAAGGCGACTCATCGCTTCGCTCTTTCCGGAACTCCCGTCGAGAACTCCTTACAAGACCTATGGTCCATCATGCAGTTCGCTTTGCCGGGATATTTGGGACCGCGCAAGGCCTTCGTGGACCGCTTTGAAAAACCTCTCCGCAAAGGCGGCGATCCAGCGCTGGCTCGTCGACTTGCCCGTCGTTTGAAACCGGTCGTGCTTCGTCGACTTAAGACCGAAGTGGCGAAAGATCTTCCCGATCGTATCGAGCAAGTCCGCTACTGCGATCTCGCTCCGAAACAAGCGACAATCTACCGCCAGCTTTTGCGGGAAAGCCGTGCGCAAGTTGACGCGGCCGAGGATGGCCGGAAGCGCATGGTCGCGCTCACGGCCTTGCTGAGACTGCGCCAGGCCTGTTGCGATCTCCGCCTTCTACCGGGGCTGAAAGTTGCCGACAAAGATGCCGGGGTGAAACTGGATGAACTGGAGGACTTACTCACCGAAGCCGTTGCGGGAGGGCATCGAGTCCTTATCTTCAGCCAATTCGTCCAGCTCTTGCAAGGCGTCGTTCCCATACTCCTCGGGAATCAATGGGACTACTGCTATCTCGATGGCTCGACCAGAAAGCGGGCCGAAGTTGTTGAACGATTCCAAGAGGGCAGCGCTCCCGTCTTTTTGATTTCGCTTAAAGCCGGTGGGGTCGGACTCAATCTCACCGCAGCTGATACCGTGATTCACCTCGATCCATGGTGGAACCCGGCAGTCGAAGCGCAAGCGACCGACCGTGCTCACCGAATCGGGCAGAAAAACGTCGTGACCAGCTACAAGCTCATCACGCGGGGAACGGTAGAGGAAAAGATTCTAGCCCTCCAGGAGGAGAAAAAGCAAATGATGGAATCAGTTCTCGATGGCGGAGCGGCGCTGGTTCCGGGATTGGAGGAAGATGAGTTGATGGGGCTTTTCTCCTGAAGGGCCACGAAGGCTGCGGTTCGCCTGACGAATTTTTGTTTTTGAGTGTCACCGTCACTTTTCGCTGACTAGTGTCTCGGCGCAGCAAGATTATGACCCCGCTTTTTCGCAAAATCCTTGGAATGAACTGGGTTCTCGTCCTGACGATGTACGGGCTCCTTGTTTTTGGGATCTTTGCGATTGAGAGTGCGGCTCGCCATTTGCCTGGACAGAATGGCATGACGGGCGGTGAGTATTTCGCAGGCCGTCACAAGCTATGGATGGGCTTGGGCACGCTGGTTTATTTTGGGACTGCGCTCATGGATTACCGTTGGGTGCGTTGGCTGGGGGTGCCGATGTATGTGGTTGGCTTGGCTCTCACCGTGAAGGCGATGGGCTTGGACGATGAAGTCCACCGGCTGAGCATCGGTCCAATCAGCTTTCAGCCGGCCCAGCTTGCAATTGCGGCGGGCATCATTGCGATTGCGACTTTGGCGCAGGATCTTCCCAAGATTCACCGCTTCTTTGCCGAGCCTTCGTTTCGGGTCATTTTAATCGCGACCTTGACCGGGATTCCCTTCTTTCTGGTGGTGAAGCTGGGCGATATGGGATCGGCCCTCGTTTGGGTTCCGGTGGCGATTGTCGCGATCTTGGTGAGTGGAATTCCTTGGCGATACCTGATCTTTTTGACTGCGATGGCGGTCGGTTTTACGCCCATCGCATACTACATTGTTCTGCCTTCGGTTTCAGAACGGGGGACGAAACGGATCGAGATGTATCTCGAATCAGTGGACACTGGGATCGTTGAGAAGACGGACGATAATTGGGCTCCGTACTGGGTTTCGACTGCCGTTGGCAAGGCCGGTTGGAAAGGCCTTGGCTGGGGAGCCACCGAGGAACGGGGATCTCTTCACGATAAAAAATACATCCCGTGGAAGACGGCTCACAACGATTATATTTTCGCGGTGATTGCCGAGGAACAAGGATTCCGGGGTGCTTTACTTCTGGTGACCGGCTTTGCGTTGCTTTTGATTCAATGCCTCTTCATTGCCTTTTATAGCCGTGATTTGGCGGGGAGGATCATTGTGGGCGGAGTGGTGGGACTCTTTTTTGCGCATATGTTCGAGAACATCGGAATGTGTGTTTTGCTCACGCCAATTACCGGGATTCCGCTCCCCTTGGTGAGTTATTCGGGAACCTTTGTCGTGATTTGTATGTTCCTACTCGGCTTGGTCCAGAGTGTGTGGCTGCACCGGAGCAAGTATATCGAGGTTGAAGCCTAGTCTAGAGGTAGCGTTTGATCTGATTTAGAAAGGCCTGCCATTTTGCGCCGGGCTTTCCGTTGGTCATGAGGAAATTTGGACAGTTTTTATACCCGAGATTCCGGCGATCCGAGTAGCGGATGCGCTTCCAATGTTGGTGGGGGACGACGTTGCGTAGCGGAATGTTATGGCGGCGCATGAGATCTGCGGTGAGGCGAGCGGTGCGGTCGAGAGTGGCGCTGCGGGAGTTCCCCCGGTTTTCGCACATTTCGATGCCGATGGACTTGCGGTTGCCAGTGCCTTCATAGTCGGCGTGTTGGCCTTGCTCGTTGGTGGGGAGGGATTGGTAGATGGAATGGTCATCAACGCTGAAGTGCCAGGTGAGGTAGCCGAGCGCATTATTTTGTGAGGTTAGTCCACCGCGCTGAAGGAGCCGGGCGTGGGTGCGGGCGTTTGCTCCGCCGGAGTAATTTTGGGTGGAGTGAATCGTGATATAGCGGGGCGACATGGAGCGCGTTTTGCTACGTCCATATTGGCCCCGGGGAATGAGCGCTTGGGTTATTTTGACCGAGCTCCGATAAATTTTTGCGGGAAGTGGGGAATTCGATGGCGTGCTGCCACAAGAAAGGAGGAATCCGGCACCGACCGCGACGGTGGCAAGGATGAGAGAGAGGCGGGTGTTTGGCATGATTATTCGATATTTTGGACCTGCTCGCGGATCTTTTCGAGTTCGGTTTTTGCTCCGACGACGTTCTGGCCAATTTCGGAGTCGTTGGCTTTTGAGCCGATGGTGTTGAATTCGCGGTTGATCTCCTGGCAGAGGAAATCGAGCGAGCGGCCGACGGGTTCGTCGGCCCCGAGATACTCGCGGAAGCGTCCGATGTGTGAGGCGAGTCTGGTGGTCTCTTCTGAGATGTCACAGCGCTCGGCAAAGAGGGCGATTTCCTTCAAGAGACGTTCGTCGTTGAGATCGATATCAAGGTCTGCTTCGCGAAGGCGAGCGTGGAGCAGCTCGCGTTGGCGTGTTACGACTTGCGGGGTGGCGGCCTCGATGACGGTGGCGTGTTCTTCGAGAATGGTGAGGCGGGCGAGGAGGTCTTCTTTGAGATCGGAGCCTTCGGAAGTGCGCATTACGACGAGTTTTTCGAGGGCTCCGCGGAGGGCGGGTTCGATCGCTTTGGCGGCCTCCTCCGGATCCCAGCCGGAGTCCTCGAAGGTGATGATATCGGGAGCACGGAGGAAGTCCTGGGCGGTAGGCTGAACCGAGCGCTTGAGGGCGTCGGAAAGTTTGGTGAAGGCTGCTTCGAGAGCTTTTGCGCGCTCGATGTCGAGGTGCAGGCTTTCATCGCTTCCTGCGACGCGTTCAAGATTGATGGAGACATTGACGCGGCCTCGCGAGACGGCGCCGAGGACGGTCTTGCGAAGTCCGGCTTCGAGGCCCCCGAGCTCGCGGGGAAGGCTGAAGTGGATATCAGCCTGCTTGCGGTTGACGGTGGCGATTTCCACGCGGGCGATGATTTTGTCGCTGGCGTGTTCGGCGCGTCCGAATCCGGTCATAGATTGCATGCCCCGAGAATTACGGGGAAAGGCCACCTTTGACCAGAATCACTTGTCGTCTTTTTTCTCGTCCGGGTCTTTTGGATCTTTTGGATCTTTTGGATCTTTCGGATCTTTCGGATCTTTCGGATCTTTCGGATCTTTCGGATCTTCAGGTTTGTCGTCCTCGGGGACGTAGGGATCGTAATTTGGATCCTCCTCGTGCGAATGATGCTCGCCGGGGAAGTCCATGTAGTCATCGGTGACGTCTTCTTCTTCGCCTTCTTCGGTGAGATCGAGATCACTTTTTTCCTCATCTTCATCTCCGTGTTCATCGGGTTCGGAGAGGAGGCGCTTCATGTTTTCTTCTTCTTCCTCGGCTTCCATTTTGGCGACCTTCTTTTCGTGGAAGTAGGAAAGCCAAATGCAGATTTCGTAGAGAATGACCATGGGCACTGCGAGGAGGGACAGGGTCAACATGTCCGGGGTCGGAGTGATGAGAGCGGCGATGACAAAAATGGCGAGAATGGCGTAAGAGCGGGTCTCGCGCATCATGCTGTGACTGAGGAGGCCGATCTTCACGAGGGTCATGACGACGACGGGAAGCTCGAAGGCCAGACCGAAGATCAGGACGAAGGTGGTGGCAAAGGAAATGTAGTAACCAATGCGCCAATCATTTGAAATCCCCATGCCTTTTCCATATTCGTAGAAGAAGGTGAGGACGTTTGGCAGGACGTAGAAGTAGGCGAAGAGAACCCCGGTGAGGAAGAGTCCGAATCCGATGGCGAGGGCGGGCCAGAGGGCTTTTCTTTCTTCATCCTTGAGTCCGGGAACGATGAACTGGAGCAGGAAATACAGGAGGAAGGGAAAGGAAACCACGATACCCGCAAAGAAGGCGAGTTTCATGGAAAGCATGAAGGTCTCGGTCGGTTTGAGCGAGCTCATGAGCCGGAGGTTCCCTTCCGCGTTTAGGTTGTCGGCAGGCTTGCTGATGAGGAGCTTGAGCGCGAGCTCGCGGGCTTCGCTTTTGCTATCGGGCAGGGATTTTAGAAAGTCCTCCTGCTTCTCTTCATCGAGTTTTAAGGCCGCGCGGTAAACGATGGCGGCTTCGGTGAGGCGGCGGGTTCGTTCATCGGTGGCTTGGGCCCACCAGCGTTCGGCGAGGTCGGGATCGTATTGTCCGAGGGGGGCGGAGACTTGTGAGAAACTGAGGGCTTTTTCCCAATCCTTGAGCGAGATTTCTTCACCCTCCGGAAGGGTGGCCTCGTGTCCATCTACCCAAACCTGCTCGACAGGCGCGCGGATGATTTCCATCAGGGTGTCCTTGTAAATAAAGCACACCAGGGTCGCGATGATCAGGGTCATGGCGATCCGGGTGACCATGATGCGGAGATCCTCGAGATGATCGAGGAAGGGCTTTTCCTCATCGGGATTTACCTTATCCCGGAGCTTGAACATTTTAGTAAGAAAGAACATGCGGCGGGGATTTGAATACGCGGGATTTCACTTAGGACAAAGGAAATTTCTCCGAGGAAGAAACTACGCGACGGGATGAGGAAACTTTCAAGCCTGAGGTTGAGCTTTTACCATGTCTTGTTAAATTCCCGGCAGATGTCCGGCCTGACTCTTGATGACCTTAAAAAAGCTGCTCCCAAAGGGGGATTCTTTGCTGACCGCGAATGGATTTGGTCACCCGAGCCATTTCAGTTGAGCAAAAGCCAGCGCAAGGCTCTCACACGGCTCGGGCATCCGCTGCATCGTTTTCAACTGGCGTGCGATGAGTTGTATCGCTTGAGCGGAGAGGGGCGACGTCCTGAGTGGATTGCCAAGCTCCTGGATGCAGGCAAGCCCGATTGGATGATCGAGCATCAGCGGAGTGAGGGGCAGCGAGGGGTTGCTCCACGGGTCATTCGGCCTGATCTCTTGCTGACAGAGGAAGGTTTTAGCGCTTCCGAGTTGGATGGGGTGCCGGGAGGCATTGGCACCTTGGGCTGGCTGAGCCAGACCTATGCGGCGGCGGGCTTCGATATTTTTGGAGGGGCGAACGGGATGTTGGAGGGCTTTGCTTCGCTTTTTGAGGACGGCGCTGATATTTTGGTGTCGGAGGAATCGGGCGATTACCGGCCCGAGATGGATTGGTTGGCGGGGGAATTGGGAAACAAATTTTTGGTCCACGAAGCGGAGAAGTGGCAAGCGAAAGATTGCGAGGCCTATCGCTTTTTCGAGCTCTACGACTGGGAATCGATTCCGGCATTTCGGGATCTCGCGGCGGGAGGAAAAGTGACTCCGCCCTTTAAGCCACACTTTGAAGAGAAGCTCTGGCTGGCACTTTTTTGGTCGCCCTCGCTGCGCAAGATCTGGGAAAAAGAACTTCGTGGGAGTCATTTGGAACTCTTGCGGAAGATCATCCCTTACGGTTGGCCGGTGGACCCGGCGGAAATTCCTCCTCATGCCGCGTTGCCGCGGTTGAATGTTAGTTCTTGGGATGAGGTGGGGGGATTTAGTCAAAAAGACCGTCGCCTGGTCCTGAAAGTCAGTGGCTTTAGCGAGCTGGCATGGGGATCACGTGGGGTCACGATTGGTCATGATGAGTCCTCTGAGGAGTGGCAGAAGATGGTTTCACGTGCGCAGGAGGAGTTTCCAAGGCAGCCTTGGATCATGCAGGAGTTCCAGGAGACGAAGCTCATCGAGCATCCCTACTTTGATCCTGAAACGGGTGAACGGCGCGTGATGACGGGGCGGGTGCGCTTGTGCCCATATTACTTTGTCGATCGTGAGGGGCAAACCAAGTTGGGAGGCTGTCTCGCGACGATCGTCCCGGCGGATAAGAAGAAGATCCATGGGATGCGTGATGGCGTGCTGGTTCCTTGCATGTAGCCGGAGCACTAAAAAACCGAACCTTCGTGAAGAAGGTCCGGTTTGTGAAAAGTGAAAGATTGAGCGCTTACTTGCTCTTCTGCCAGCTGTAGACGTTGTCCTGATCGTTCTTTCCGCCGACCTTACCGTCTTTGCCCATGTGGTAGATGAGGACATTTTTATCATACATGATTTCGTTACCGAGGGCCTGAGGCTCGCGGAGTTCCTTATCGTAATCGTAGTTGAACATCAGGCGGTAGTAGCGATCGTCCTTTTGCTTGTTCTGCCATGGTCCCAGGAGTTCGGCGCGGTTCTGGGTGCGTTCCAGACCATCGTAAGCGCCTTGTCCTTTTCCATTGGATGCTTTGAAGGTGAAGTAGCTCTGCAACTTGTAGTTTTCATCTTCGGCGCTCTCCATTCCGAGGAGGGCGGCCATGAGCTTGTTATCACTCTTTTGCTCCTCATCGGCATTGGATTTACTGCCGAGGGGGAGTTGTTGATAGGCTTCGAAGTAATCGTCGCAGGCGATGATCAATTGGCTCATACAAGTTTGTGCTGAGGTTTTTTTGGCCTTTTGGATGGCCATATTGAAGCCGGCGAATCCGAGGGCGGCGAGAACGGCAATGATGGCAATCACCACGAGGAGTTCCACGAGAGTGAAGCCACGGCGTTTTGAGGAGAAAGATTGGATGTGTGTCATAGTGTCGGTAGTAATTTTGAAGATCAGAGGCGGAGAGTAAAGGGATTTGCGCGGAGTTGTCTTATCATAGGGCGATTCCTAATACATTGTGCCTACAACTTACCCTGAATTGAGATGATTGCCAGAAAATTTTCCGTTGTTGTGGACGCGGCAAAGCCAGTCCAAAGTCTCCCCATGTCGAAACCAGAGGAAATGAAGAAGAGCATTATTGCGCTCTTACGTAAGGAGGGTGGACAGCCTCTTAATAAAAGCGAACTGGCGCGTGAGCTGGAGCTCCCGGGGAGCAGGCGCAAGGAACTCCGGATGACCATCGCAGCAATGCTGAAGGCAGGAGAGATCACGCAGGGCCAGAAGTGTCGTTATTCCGTTGAGGGTAAGGGAGGAGAAAAAAATCGCGCCAAGGACGCTGGAAAGAGCCGTGGCAAGTCCGCCGGAAAAAGCAGTGGCAAGAGCAAGGGCAAAAGCAAAAGCAAGGGCAAAAGCAAGGGCAAAAGCAAGAGTGGCGTGAGCGGAGGTTTGGTTGGCAAGCTAAAGGTAAATGCCGCCGGACATGGTTGGTTCTTTGCTCATAAGACCGATGAGGAAAATTTAGCGACGGGATTTGATTTTGAGGAACAGGATCGCTTTTACGTCTCACCCGGGGCGATGGGGATTGCTTTGGACGGAGATATTGTCCGTGCCAAGTTGGTAGAGAACAATGGTGGTTCCAAGGAACACAACGATATGCGGGCCCGCGTGGTCGAGATCGTAGAGCGCCGCTCTAGTAAGGTAACGGGGATTTTTGTGAAGAAGGGGAAGTTTTCCTCGATCAAGACCAAGGACGAGCGCCTTCCGCCATCGATCCGGGTGAGCGAAACTCTGGACGCGAAAGAGGGACAACTTGTGGCGGTGGAGATTACGGAGTGGATCGACGCCAAGGACGTGCCGAAAGGAAAGGTGGTCGAAGTTCTCGGGTGGCCGGGAGATCCGGGCGTGGATGTCGAAGCAATTGTCCATCAACATGGAATTAATGCCACTTTCCCATCTGAGGTTGTGGAAGCGGCACAGAAGATTCCGATGAAAATTCCGGCGGAGGAAATCGCTCGTCGTGAGGATTGGCGGAAGAAGAAGGTCATTACGATCGATCCGAAGACGGCGAAGGATTTCGATGATGCCATCCTTGTGGAGAAGACGGATATTGGCTGGTGTTTGGCGGTGCACATTGCCGACGTCTCACATTATGTGAAACCCGAAGGGGTCCTCGATCTTGAGGCGCGTGAGCGGGGGAACTCCACCTATCTCGTGGACCGGGTCATCCCGATGTTGCCGGAGGAATTGAGCAATGGCATTTGCTCGCTCGTTCCGCAGGAGGACCGTTTGACGAAATGCGCGATGATGTATTTCGATGAGAAGGGCAAGCAGCTGAAGAGCGAGTTTTTTGATGCCGTGATCTGCACACCGCGTAAATTTGCTTATGAGGAAGCGCAGGAGATTTTAGAAAACCCCGGAAAGGGCGGGGAGTTGGGCGAGGACATTCGCGAGGCGTGGAAACTCGCTTCACTCTTGCGGAAAAGGCGTTTTGCGAATGGCGGGATTGATCTGGAAATGCCCGAGGTGAGCATCGTCCTTAATGACGCGGGTGTCCCGACCGGATACACGCGTGAGGAGTATAATGAGAGCCACCAGTTGATTGAGGAATTCATGCTCGCGGCAAATGAGTCGGTGGCACGGAAGGTGAAAAATTCCAACCGCCCCACGATCTACCGCGTCCACGATGATCCCGATCCGGAGAAACTCGATGAGTTCGCCGAGATGGCACGCTCTCATGGCTACAAGGTGGGCGATTTGTCGAACCGGAAGCACATTCAGGACGTCATCGATCAGGCCAAGGGCAGCCTCGAGGAACCGGCAATCAAGGTGGGGCTTTTGAAGAGCCTCAAGCGCGCCTGCTATCTCTCAACGCCCGATGGTCACTACGGTCTTGGGAAGAATGATTACTGTCACTTCACGAGCCCGATTCGACGCTATGCCGATCTCGTGATGCACCGTGCGCTCCAGCCCCTGCTTAAAAATCGGCCGGAAGAGGCGGATCGGACGCCCGATGCGAAACGTTGCATCGAGATTGCGGAACACATTTCCGGGACCGAGCGGACCAGTTCCGATGCGGAGACGGAGAGTCGCCGTATGAAGATGTTGGAGTGGTTGGATCTTTCCTCGCGTGAGGAAAACCCACCCGTGTTCGATGCCATCATTACCGAGGTTCGGGCGATGGGGCTCTTCATGGAGTGCACCGATATTTTACAGCGTGGACTGATCAAGCGCGATGGCTTCCCGGAGGGCCGCTGGTTCTTCGAGAACAACTCGGACCGCTTCGCGAACAGCCGTGGTCAGGCCTTGCAGGCGGGAACGCGTATGAAAGTGGTGGTTTCGGAAGTCGACCGTGTCGGAATGAGGGTAGACTTTACGATCACCGAGGTAGTCGGAGGAACGGTTAAAAAGAAGGCCGCAGCTTACAAAAAAGGAGATCGGAATTCGTCCTCGAAGAAGCCCTCTTCTAAGCAAGGGAAGAGGAAGGATCCGCCTAAGAAAAAGTCAGCGCGGAAAAATTCGCGCGGGCGGAGGTAGGCTTTGGAGTGCGGGGGTAAGCCGCCCCTCTCCAAAGGGGAGGAGCTGCGAAGCAGCATTTTTATTTTATTTTTGAAGGGGCACTAATTGGCGACTAAGTCGTAGCCGCGGTGGTCTTTGACTTCGACGTCTAGGAAGCTTCCGACTTCGGAGTCGATGGGGACGAAGATGCGGCCGTCGATGTCGGGAGCGTCCCACATGGAGCGGGCGATTCCTTCTTCTTCGACGAGGACGCGTTTTTTGTCGCCGAGCTGTCGTTCGTTGACGTCTTGGGCGACTTCGTCGATCGCGGAACTGAGTTCGCGGTGACGCTTTTTCTTAGTGGCGTGGTGGACGTGATTGTCCATTTTGTGAGCGCGCGTTCCTTCTTCTTTGGAGTATTGGAAGATGCCGCAGCGTTCGAATTTGAAGGTCTTGATGAAGTCGAGGAGTTCCTGGTGGTCCTCTTCGGTTTCGCCGGGGAAGCTGGTGATGAAGGTGGTGCGGATGGCGAGATCAGGGATGCCGTCGCGCATGCGCTGGAGGAGGTCGCGGACGTATTTCCCGTCGGTCTTGCGGTTCATCTTGTCGAGCATGTGGTCGGAGATGTGTTGCAAGGGAATATCGACATAGCGGGCGACTTTGGGACACTCGGCGATGGTTTGGATGAGTTCATCGGACCAATGCGCGGGGTGGGTGTAGAGGAGGCGGATCCAGAAGTCGCCTTCGAGTTCATTGAGAGCGCGGAGGAGGGAGGTGAGGGATTCGCCTCGGGTCGAGTCGACGCCGGAGGTGGGTTTGGGGCGCTTGCCGAGGCCCTGCCACTTGTCCATGCCAAAGTAAGTGGTGTCTTGGGAGATGAGATTGATTTCCTTCACGCCCTGGGCGATGAGGCCTTTCGCTTCGCGCACGATGGAGTCCTGGGTGCGGGAACGGTGTTGGCCGCGAATCTTTGGGATGATGCAGAAGGCGCAGGTGTGGTTGCAGCCTTCGGCGATCTTGATGTAGGCCATGTGATTTGGCGTGAGGCGGAAGCGGGGGGTGGTGTAGTCGGGGATGTAGCGCGACTTGGCGGTGACGGTGTCGAGCGAGCCGTCTTCGGCGAGGTCGCGTTCGAGGGTTTGGCGAATGATGGAGGCGACGTCGGTGA
Source organism: Akkermansiaceae bacterium (assembly GCA_047629805.1). GTDB lineage: Bacteria > Verrucomicrobiota > Verrucomicrobiia > Verrucomicrobiales > Akkermansiaceae > SW10. The sequence goes on from JBLHUR010000014.1 coordinate 52,312, forward strand.
TTTGGTCGAGGCCGATAAAGGCATCGACTTCGGGAAGAAGGCCGGGGAGATCTTTTTGGAATCGTTGGGAAAGGCAACCGGCGACGATGATCTTTTGTTTTTCGCGGGCGGGGTCTTTTTGGCGGGCGTTCACGGCTTCGATGATGGTGCCGACGGATTCGTCTTTGGCGACATCGATGAAGGAGCAGGTATTGATGATGAGGGCGTCAGCCATCTCGGGATCGGGCACGATCGTCATACCTTCATCCTGAAGGTGTCCGAGCATGATCTCGGAGTCGATGAGGTTCTTGGCGCAACCGAGGGAAATGAGTCCGATTTGAGTAGGCATGGTTTTGAGGATTTGGGCTGGGGGCTATGAGCGAAGGGCTTGGTTGCGGGACTTGAAAAAGAAGAGGCCTCTGGCTTACGCGCAGAGGCCTCGAAAGACAAGGATTTGGATTCTAGAATCAGTTAAACAAGATTTGGCACGTTTCAGGAGTTCATCGCGCCGGCTTGATTTGCGGCGAAGAAGTTGATGGTGTCGCACATTTGCTTCTTGTAGATGAGGAAGAGGATGATTCCGACGGGGGAAAGGATGAGGGTGAACATGCAGACAAAAGCGGCGATGCACATGCCTCCGGAGGCGGTGGGAGCTGACTGGAGGTTGGGGTAGGATCGGCGAATGCGGTTCCAATCGGTGGACCAGCCAACGTAGGCGTTGAAGATCCAGTAGATATTAAAGACGGGGATGAACATGAAGCCGACGGCTTGTCCCGGGGTGGTACGAGCACCGCCGGGCTGGAGGACGTGCCATGAACGGTAGAGGATGAGGTAGCCGTAGACGGCGGCAAAGATTGAGATTCCCCAAGCTGCGAGGAGTCCCAGCATGCCAATTCCTGCTCCTGCGGCTGAGGTTCCCGAGATTTCCTGTGAAAACTCGGCCCTTTTTTTGTCCATATTTTCCTGCGCCTGTTTCATTTCTTCTGCGGTCCCAGCGGTGGCGATCTGTCGTCGTTCTTCCGCTAAGTCAGGCATCGAATCTGCAGCGGATTTCGCGACGGCGAATAGAGACGCGAGAGCGATGGC
>JBLHUR010000015.1:0-52605 GCA_047629805.1 Akkermansiaceae bacterium
TGGCTGCTGGTTTGGCGGCCGATGACTTCATTGGCCGTTATATCGAAAGCCACTGTGTTGACTGCCACGATTCGACCGAAAAGAAAGGCGGGCTCGACCTCACGGCACTGGAGAGGGACTTCACAAATGCGGAACGGTTTGCGCTTTGGGTGAAAGTGCATGACAAGATTGACGCGGGCGAGATGCCGCCCAAAAAGAAAAAGCGACCGCCGGCGAATGAGTCGGCGGCGCTGCTGAAATGGTTGAGCGCTTCGCTGATTGCTTCTGAGAGCAAGCAGCGGGAGGGTGGAATGACTCGGCTCCGGCGATTGACCCGGGCAGAGTATGAAAACACGATCCGCGATTTGTTCGATATGCCGGGAATCGCGCTCGCGGGAGAACTCCCACCGGATGGCTCCGCACACGGTTTCGACAAGAATGCGGACGCGCTGGATGTTTCACATGTCAACATGGCGAAGTATATCGAGGCTGCCGACCACACGCTCGATCTCGCGATCGCCACTCAGCAGAAACCGCCGACCGTGCGAAAACAGCGTCTCTCGTTGGCGCAGCGCGGCGGGTTCGTTGCCCACGTTCTTGGCAACGGTGATGGTGTGCTTCTACGTGACATGAAACCAGATCCGGAATTTCCGCCAGCGGGTGAACACCGCCACATCGACGAAGGCGCGCACGAAGCGATGGGCACTTTCGAACGAGGCAGTACGGTGGGCCTCTTCCGCCACGAAGACGAATCATTCAGCCCGTATTTTGCGGCCCATGTGACAACTGATCCAGGGCTCTACAGGGTTCGCTGGTCGGTGTGGAGTTTTGCTTGGAACAAGGGCAAGGTTTTGCCAGCGCGAGGCACGGAGGCGGCCCGATTGTCGGTTGTTCAGTTAACGGGCGACGGTCGTGGCGGGCAGCACCCGAGCTACGTGATCGACTATTTCGACGCTCCATCTCTACAGCCCACGGAGCACGGACTGACGGTCTGGCTTAATCATAATGAAATTTTCGGATTCAACGCGGCCTCGCTGGCACCGGTGGCAAACTATAGTCGAAAGGGGCGTGCCATGGCCTTCACCGGGCCGGGGATTGCCGTTGACTGGCTCGATGTCGAAGGTCCAATTCACGAAGTCTGGCCGCCGCGTGCACATCGGCTTCTCTTCGGCGAGTTGCCGCTGGTCGAGGGGAAGGAACTGTCGAAGCTGCCGCGCCGACGGAAAGTGCGGCAGATCGGGGCCGGCCAAAACCGCCCGGATCCGAGCCAGGGCTTGTGGACGGTGCATAGCGATGAACCGTTGCAGGATGCGGACCGCCTGCTTGGTGATTTCCTTCCCAAAGCTTTTCGTCGACCGGTCGAGGAGGAGGTGCGGGATGCTTACGTCGCAAAAGTGAAAGTTCGACTGGATGCAGGCGATTGCTTTGAAACGGCGATGCGATGGGCCTACCGCGCCGCGCTGTGCTCTCCGGATTTCTTGTATCACGTCGAGCCACTTGACGAACTCGACGACGAAGCCCTCGCCAGTAGGCTCTCGTATTTCCTTTGGAATTCGAAGCCAGATGCGCAATTGCTCAAACTCGCTGCTTCTGGGAAGCTCAAAGAGTCACTCGATACCGAGATCGCGCGCCTGCTGGCCGATCCGAAGTTCGATCGATTCGTTGAAGATTTCCTTGGCCAGTGGTTGAAGCTTCGTGCGATTGCGGCCAACGACCCTGACAAAAAACTCTACCCGGAGTTCAGTGCGTACTTGCAGGATTCGATGATCGCCGAGACTCGCGCCTATTTTCGTGAACTCATCGACGCGAATCTCGATGCGACGCACTTGGTGAAGTCGTACTTCGCGATGCTGAACGAAAAGCTCGCGGTGCACTACGGTATTGAAAATGTGAAGGGACCGAAAATTCGCCGGGTCGCATTGCCGGCCAGCTCACCACGGCGTGGCGGTTTTCTCACTCAGGCCTCGATATTGAAGATCACCGCCAATGGCACCACGACCTCGCCAGTGCCGCGCGGGGCCTTTGTGCTGGAGCGTCTTTTTGGAACCCCGCCTGATCCACCCCCGGCCAACATCCCGGCGATCGAACCAGATGTGCGCGGCGCCAGCACGATCCGCGAACAACTTGCAAAGCATCGCTCCGATCCAAACTGCGCCAGCTGCCATCGCAAGATGGACCCTCCGGGCTTTGCGCTCGAGAGCTTCGACGTGATCGGCGGATTTCGCCAGCGTTATCGCTCGATCGGGGCCGGCGATCCGGCGGTGCGTGGATCGATTGATCCGTTCATTGGCATTGGTTTCAAACTCGGTCCACAAGTTGATGCGAGCGGTAAATTGCCGGACGGGAGAACGTTTTCCGGGATCGATGAATTCATCGAGCTTGCCGCTGCTGATTCGAGATCCTTGTTGGAGAATCTCGCAAGACAATTGACGACCTATGCCATAGGACGACCGCTTGGATTCAGCGACCGTATTGAGATCAACGCCCTCGCCGAACGCACGGAAGAAAAGGGCGGGGGCATCCGCACGCTCATTCACGAACTGGTTCTAAGCTCACTCTTTAAAACTCGATGAAATCTTTGATTACAATACTCCTCATGTTTCTTTCCGCCTCGACTCAGGCTGGTGAACTCACCTTGCGTGTCACCGGTTTGTTCTCGAAAGATCGCGTGAAGGATCTTCGACGTGCTGTTGAAAAGATCGAACGGGTTGAGATCAAATCGATAGACTACGAGACGGCCAGGATTACTTTTATTTTAGAAACAGGAGACGAGCCGTTCAAACCTAATGCCACCCCGGAACAGATCCGGAGTGCCATCGACAGCAAGGTGAAGAACGCGACCAGGCACACAATGACAGCGCTGCTGCCTACGGAGATTCCCCAGGATAAGCTGGAGCGGGTCGAGATCGACGTAGTAGGGCTCGATTGCAAGGCCTGTTCCTACGCTGCCTATCGGGCCATTTACCAGCTCAAGGGAGTGGTCCGAGCCACCGCGAGCTTCAAGGACGGCAAAGTCACGGCGCTCATCAATCCTAAAGAAATCAAGCGCCTTGCTTTAGAAGAAGCGCTGAAGAAAAAGGGCGTTGCCCTGAAATCAACCGAATCAAAATGAGCACCCATACCTTCCATATTGGCAATCAACGAACCCTGCCACGTCGCAGTTTTCTCCGTGCTGCCGGAGTTACGATGGCCCTGCCCTTACTCGAAGCGATGAGGCCGGTATTCGGCGCGGGCGCTGTTCAGCCAGTTCCGCGTCGCATGATCGCCATCGAGACCAACATGGGCATCCTGCCTCAGTTCTTCTTTCCCACGGCGACCGGACGAGATTACGAACTGAGCCCGTATTTGGAAAAGCTCTCAGCACATCGCGACGAGCTTACGGTGTTCTCTGGTGTCAGCCATCCGGGCGTGACCGGCGGGCATGCGGCCGAACGATGCTTTATCACCGGCACGCCACATCCCGAGCGGGGCGGGTTCCGTAACTGGGTGTCGCTCGACCAGTATGCAGCAGAACAGATCGGTAACGAGACGCGTTACCCATCGCTGGTACTTGCGATGTCGAATGAGGGTTCGACTCTTAGCTATACGCGCAGTGGTGCTCCGATCCCGTCTGAACGCAGCCCTCGCAAATTGTTTGAAAAACTTTTCCATCAGGGCAATCCCGAAGAGGTGGAGGCCAACGTGGAGGCCCTGCGGCAGGGACGTAGCATGCTCGATTTCGTCGGCGGACAGTCGCGCCGCTTGAATCGTTCGCTTTCCAAACCCGACCAGTCCCGCATGGACGAATACCAGACTTCGGTGCGTGAGTTGGAGAAGCGCCTGCACGCGGCGGAGGCTTGGGAATACAAGCCGAAACCGAAAATCGATGCGAAAACGCCGAGCGACATTGATGATCCCCGGGAGTTCGTGGCACAAACCCGCCTGATGTTCGAGGTCATGAAGCTCGCGTTGGAGACTGATTCCACGCGCATCATTTCCTTATTTATCGACACGACGGTGATCCACAACATCACGCACCACGGTGGCCGCCCCGAAGCGATCGCCGAGCTGCGTGGGAAAGAAGAGGCGCAGTTCGAGGCTCTCAACGACTTCCTGTCTGCTCTCGCTGCCTCCGATGAGGGCGATGAATCCTTGCTGGACCGCACCATGGTTCTCTATGGTACGCCAATGGGAAGCGCCAACTCACACAGCAACGTGAACCTCCCAGTGCTTTTGGCGGGCGGTGGTTTTAAACATGGACAGCACCTCGGCTTCGACAAAGACAACAACTATCCACTCGCCAACCTCTACCTCTCGATGTTGCACCGGCTCGGAATCGGCGCCGACAAATTTGCAACCTCGAATGGCACGACGCGCGGATTGGAAATTGCATAATCTTATCTATGAATTCCCCTCTTTCATCTTTCCGTCAAATCGCGGCTCTCGTCGTGATCATCTTCCAGTTATTGCCCTGCTTTGCAGACGAAGGTGATGTCGGTACGTTCAAGACCGAGATCCGACCGCTGTTGGGAAAATACTGTCTCGACTGCCACTCGACCGAGGAACAGGAGGGGGACCTTGATCTCGAAAGGTTCGATTCGCTTGAGGCGATCCGCAGCGACGGGAAGGTCTGGCAGCTTGTCGAAGAGCAGTTGGAGCTCGGTGAAATGCCGCCTAAAAAGAAGCCGCAGTTATCGGTGGAGGAGAAAAGCAAATTGCTTTCATGGGTGGGTTCGACACTGCGGAAAATTGGCGAGGCCAATGCCGGCGACCCGGGGCCGGTGGTTGTTCGGCGATTATCCAATGCAGAATATACCTATAGTCTTCGAGATCTTACCGGGGTTGAATCCTTGGACCCGGCACACGAATTTCCAGTCGATGGGGCGGCTGGCGAAGGTTTCACTAATGCCGGGGCGGCGCTCGTGATGTCGCCATCGCTGTTTACGAAGTACCTTGATGCAGCAAAGGAAGTTTCGAAACACGCGGTGTTCCTCCCTGACGGAATCGCATTTTCCGAGAAGACGACGCGTCGCGATTTGACGGACGAGAAGCTCGCGGCGATTCGAGCTTTTTATGCAAGATTTTCCAATGCGGGAGGCGGAACGGCTGTTAATCTCCAGGGGATCAAATTTGATACCAAAGACGGCGGAGTGTTACCCTTACGGAACTATCTCGCGGTGACTTTGGAAGAGCGGGCGGATCTGCTTGCGGGGAGAAAAGACATCGCAGAAGTCGCGCGTGAGCATGGCGTGAATGCAAAGTATCTCGGCAAGCTTTGGATGGCCTTGAATGACACGAAGCCATCGCTTCTGTTGGATCCGATCCGCAGTCAGTGGCGTGAGTTAAAGCCAGAGAACGCGCAGTCTCTGACAGATGCGATCACCCGTTGGCAGAGCACGCTTTGGCGATTCACCACCGTTGGACACATCGGAAAACGTGATGGACCCAGGGCGTGGCAGGAGCCTGTCGATCCGCTGGTCCCTTCGAAGGAACTCCGAATCAAGTTGCCGACTCCCGCCGACGGGAAAGACCTTACGATCTATCTTCACACCTCCGACGCTGGCGACGGGAAGGAGGGCGATATCGCTAACTGGCAAAGCCCTAAAATCGTCCATCCAAAACGTCCGCCGGTCTCGCTTGCCGATGCCGCGTCTCTGGTTCAACGGGTGGACAAAGTGATGGCTTCGGAATTGAGTCGGACAAGTGCCTATTTGGAGCTGCTTGCGGAATCTCATCGGAGCAAGAAGCCAGTTCATGAGATCGCGCAACGTGAAAAACTGGATGTCACCATTGCAGGTCGTTGGGCCTCGCTGGTGCAACTTGGGCAATCAGTTCTGCCAAAAGCCGAAGGCCACTTCATCGAAAAACACGTCAAGGTCGCGGGTAATCCCGACATCCGCGCTTGGGGTTCGGCACAGACGCCCAGCCTGACCGGCAATGCCTCAGGGAAGGCGGCAAGCTTCAGCACCCTCAATATGCCCGGTCGCAGCGTGATCATGCATCCGTCACCGACCAAGGAGGCCATCGTCTATTGGAGCAGCCCCATCGCGGGCAAGATTGGACTCAGCGGGCTTGTCGCAGATGCCGATGGCAATTGCGGCAACGGGGTCGAGTGGCGTGTGGATTTGGTAAGCCGGACTGGGACCGCAACCCTCGCTCATGGAGCGATCGATAACGGTGCCCGAAAGAACTTTGATCCGAACACCGAGTTCGCGGTGCAGCCCGGCGATTTGGTGAAGTTTGTCATCAACCCGCGCAATCGTGATCACGTCTGTGACTCCACCGTCGTCGGGCTCACGATCCGCGAAGTTGGCGGCAAGAAGCGCTCATGGGATCTGGCGGAGCAAGTGGTTGATCGCTTGCACGATGGCAATCCTTTGGCCGACACCTTTGGCAATGCCGATGTCTGGCATTTCTGTGTCTCGGAAATTGATGGCGCTTCGAAAAGCGTGATTCCTCCCGGTTCGGTATTGGCGAATTGGCGAGCAGCGGTGATCGATGGTAAAACGACAGCAGAATTAAAGACGGCCGCCGATCAAGTGCAGTCGGTGTTACTTGCTTCAGATGCCGCCGGGGAAGCGGACAAGGCCTTGCACGCGACTCTGCTTAATTGGAATGGTCCCTTGGAATGGGGAAAGAGTGTATCTGGAATCAAGGCCGTTGCCGGAGACATCCGCGTGACAGCGCCTTCGACTCTCAGCTACCGAATTCCCGCTGCTCTGGCCGCTGGAGCGGAACTTGTCACCTGCGTCAGTTTGCATCCGCAAGATGGGAAGGAGGGGAGTGTGCAAATGCGCGTTCTCTTTACTCCACCTGTGGAAACGTCTGGTCCCACTGCTGGCTCGAACAATCCCACGGGTGGAAAAAAAATGTGGAGCGATGGCCTCGTTCCGGTCGAATCCTCGGTGCCGATTATCGTCAACGACGGCAGCAAAGCGCGGGGCCGTCTCGCCGCTGACATCGAGGCCTTCCGGGATCTCTACCCGGCGGCGCTCTGCTACACCAAAATCGTCCCGGTCGATGAAGTCGTGACCCTCACTCTCTTCTATCGCGAAGATCACCACTTGCGTCGTCTGATGCTCGACGAGGCTGAAGCGAAGCAACTCGATAAACTCTGGAGCGAACTCCACTTTGTCAGCGAGGACGCATTGCAGCTTGTCGATGCCTTCGAACAGCTTTGGCAATTCGCGACCCAGGACGCCGATCCAAGTGCCTTCACGCCGATGCGCGAACCCATCAAGCAGCGCGCGGAGACATTCAAAAAAGAGCGTGTCGCGGCGGAACCAAGCCACCTCGATAGTATTCTCTCCTTCGCGGGCCAGGCGTGGCGTCGCCCGCTCACGATGAAGGAGAAGCTGGATCTGCGATCGCTCTACAAGAAGCTGCGCAAAGAGGACTTGCCACACGAGGCGGCGGCCCGCCTCACCCTCGCCCGTGTTCTTGTGGCTCCAGCCTTCCTCTATAAACTGGAAAGCCCTCAGCCCGGAGAAGCTTCAGCACCGGTGAGCGATCTCGAGCTGGCATCGCGGCTAAGTTACTTCCTATGGAGTTCAGCTCCGGACGCAGAATTGATGTCACTCGCTACTGCCGGGAAATTGAAGAATTCCGATGTTCTCGCAGCCCAGATGCAGCGGATGCTCAAGGACAAGCGCGTGCGTCGCCTCGCGATTGAATTTGGCAGCCAGTGGCTCCACGTGCGTGATTTCGATAGCTTCGACGAGAAGAGCGAGCGTCACTTTCCTGAATTCGCCGCTGTTCGCAGTGCGCTCGGCGAAGAGCCGGTGCGATTCTTCACAGACCTCTTCCAGCGCGACGGGTCGGTGCTCGATCTTCTCAACGCAGATCACACTTTCGTGAACGGCACACTAGCAAAATACTACGCAATCGGCGGTTCCGACGATGCCGGATGGCGGCGGGTCGAAGGCGTTCGTAAGCAAGGCCGTGGTGGTGTGTTGGGATTTGGCGCGACACTCGCCAAACAGAGTGGGGCTTCGAGGACCAGCCCGATCCTGCGCGGGGCATGGATCAGTGAGACATTGCTTGGCGAACGCCTGCCGCGGCCGCCGAAAGGAATTCCTGTGCTTGGTGATGCACCGCCGAAAGGACTCACCGAGCGCGCTTTGACCGAACGGCACGTCAGCGATCCCAGTTGCGCGCGCTGCCATGATCGGATCGATCCCTTCGGGTTTTCACTGGAGAACTACGACGCCATTGGTCGCTTCCGCTTGAAAGACAATGCCGACCTTCCGATCGATGCGAGCGCGAAGCTCCTCGACGGAACCCGATTCTCCGGCGTCGACGGACTGCGTGATTATCTGTTGAATCATCGCCGCGATGACTTTTTACGTCAGTTCTCTCGCAAGCTTCTTGGCTATGCGCTCGGTCGCGGCGTGCTCCTTAGCGACGAACCCTTGCTCGACGAGATTCAGTCGCAACTTGCAGAAAATGATTTTAGGATCTCCCAAATCGTCGAGGGGATTGTCCGCAGTCGTCAATTCCGCGAGATCCGCAGCCGTGATCACCCCATCAAATAATGAAAAACAAATCTCACTTATTCAACCGTCGCACCTTCCTCCGTGGAGCAGGCGTGACGATGGCCTTGCCATGGATGGAATCGCTTACCGTCTGGGGTGACGAGCCAAAGGCACGCGAACCCGGGAGCGAGGCTCCGGTGCGACTGGCCGTCTTGTTCTCTGGCAACGGCTTCCACTCGAAGGAATGGTGGGCGAAGGGCGAAGGTAAAGCGATGGAGTTGGGAAAAGTGTTAGACCCGATCGCCGACTACCGTGAGAAACTGTTGTTCATCCGCGGCCTCCACAACGCCGAAGCGCAAAAGGGGAATATTCATAGCTCGCAGACCGGTAACCTGCTCTCCGGTGCGCCGCTCGCGTCTGGTGGGGAGATCCGTTCGGGCATGAGCGTGGATCAACTCTTGGCCAGGCATCACGGGCGCTCGACCAAGGTTCCCAGTCTGGTGCTCGGTTGCGAGAAATCGAACCCATCGGTGCATAAGAATTACTCGATGCTCTACAGTTCGCACATCTCGTGGAGTTCTCCGACAACACCGACGCCGCTCGAGTTGTATCCTGCCCTCGCCTTTGATCGCTTGTTCAAAAACACCGCGAGCAAGGGGGATCAGAGTGTTCTCGACGCCGTTTTACAGGACGCAAAAGACGTGCGACGCAAGGTGAGTTCGCTCGATCAAAGGAAGCTCGACGAGTACCTCGACTCGGTTCGCGAAGTCGAAACCAGGATTGAGAATGCCGGCAAGCGTGGTGAGTTCCAAGGCTGGCGCCCAACGCTGAGCGAGCCGAATATCCCGCGCCCGGCGGACGGGATCCCGCAGGACATTGCCGAGCACATGCGTCTCATGTGCGACATCCTGGTGCTCGCATTTCAGACCGACACCACGCGGATTTGCACGCTCAAGTTGAACAACGACCACTCGTCGCTGCGTTTTCCAAATCTCGGTGTCGATTACATGATCCACCACCTTTTGTCCCACAGCGATACCGCAGACTGGCTCAAGGTGAATCAGTTTTTCCTGAAGCAAGTTGGCTACATCGCCGGTAAACTTGATGCGATCCAAGAGGGGGAACGCACCGCACTCGACAACTCGATGTTGATGTTCTGCTCCTCGATGCTCACCGGCAACCACGACGCGACTCAGCTTCCGGTGGCGCTTCTCGGTGGGGCCGGCGGCCGGATCAAGGGCGGGCGGGTGCTCGACTACAAGGGGGAATCAGAACGTCAAATGTGCCGACTCTATCTCTCCTTGATGGATAAGATGGACGTGCGGCCGGGAACCTTTGGCGATGCGACTTCGATGCTTGAGGAAGTATGATGTGAGCTTCAGCCACACCCCCTGTTATTCCCCGTAGTATTTCGTCTTACCGCCGTAGTGCAGCATATTGTAGGGCGGGATGAGGTCATTAGGGGCAGTTCCGGTCACGAGTTCGCAGGCGATGCCATATTTCCATCGCGGTCCCGGGATACCGATCTCGCGCCTGGTGTATTCCATTTTGTTTCCCCAGGCCTCGCCGATACCGGCCAGGTTAAAGTCCGTGATCTTTTTTAGGTCTGGATCGTATTGGATATACCCGCTCAGCGATAGTTCGCAGCCTCGGGTGCGGGGATCTTTCTTTGATTCATCGGTGTAGGCTTTCCCCATCTTTCCGTAACCGTCGATACGCAGCTGTCCTGTCTTTTCAAAGGTGACCGTCATGGCCGATTCCCGCAGTGGCAGAGCATTCACGCTGCCTTCCATGTAGTCGATGCCCATGGTGCTGAAGAAGCGTCGTTGAATTTCTTTAGGGACGTTGATCTTTGTGCCGGTTGCGCTGTTTTCAGGGATGAGCGAGCGCCACTCAGCCTCGGTGAGCCACAGCATGTCGTTTTGTGTTTCAGCAGCCCAGGCGTCGGGATTTTGCTGATAGTAAAGTCGTTTGGCGCGCTGCGCTTTTCCATTTTCGTCGGTCTTGAGGTAGGTGCAATAGCCGCGCACAACGAGCCCGTTCTTCGGGGCTTTTGGAACGGATCGTTTTGCGGGTGTCGCCGATTTTGGATCGGGGAGCTGGGGTTTGCGGGTGCTCTCTGGCAAGGAGCGAAATGCCCTGAGCAGAGGGGCGAGATCTTTTTCGCGCAAACGGACGTGCCCGCGGTGCCCTTTGCCATCACCGATGGGATGACCGCCAGCGGTCACGGCGACGAGATGATTGCCCCCAGCTCCAGCTGACTTACAGAATTCGACCTCGTGGGAATTGCCGCGGAAGTAGGTGTCCAACGCAAGTGGGATGAAGTGCTTGTTGACGTATTCTGGTTCGACTTGAGTTCCGGTGTACCACCGGGCGCGGTTTCCCGTGCAGGCTCCTCATGTCCGACCCAGCGGGCTGCCGTCGGCGGCAGTGAAGATCACCAGCGGCTTGTCTTCGGCGATCGCGCGCTGGCGTGCCTCGGTGACGTCGGTCAGCCAATGGATCTCGCGCCACGGGCTTTCTCCTGCTTGTGGTTTGATCACGGTGAGCAGGCGGTCGATTTCACCCTGTGGGAGCGGCTCATTAGCGAGCAATGTCGCTGATGGTAGAACTGCGACAGCCGCGAGGAGGATGTGGGTTAGGGTTTTCATCGTTTCCCGCATCCTACCGGGTTTCGAATGAGGATGAAAGGTTCTTTGAGTTCACTCAAGAAGGCTGCACCGGGGAAGGACTAAGCTGTTCCTGAATCTGACTTCAATTTTTGTGATAGCGAGGATGATAAAAGAAATAGCCTGACCAATACCTGATCTTGAAGCGTATCAGAGTGATGCACTCCAGATCACATTTGAATACAGTCATCGTGGCCTTGGTATGGGCGATCTCGCCGCTTGGCATCTCCGCTGAGACCAAGAAATCCATCGCCAGCGACGCCGAACTGCCCGCCTGGGTCTCGAAACGAATCGCAGTATTGCAGCCGAGGCCGGAGGAAAAGCGCCTCGATGAAATCGGCTGGGCCGACGACATCCGCCACGCACTGCAACTGGCAAAGAAACACCGGCGGCCAGTCTTTCTCTTTACCCACGATGGACGCATCAATCTCGGTCGTTGTTGAGGCGGAGCTTTCGCAATGAGGGCGGGTCCGCTCTCGAAGCCAGAGGTCATCAAGTTTCTCAATGCGCATTTCGTGCCCGTCTACGCCGTGAACGAAGATTACCACGGTGAGGGACCGCAGCCCGCAGAGGAGCGTCGTGAATTTACCCGCATCTACCGTGAGGCGCTCCATGGGGAAATGTCGGCTGGCACGGTGCATGTTTACCTTACCTCGCCCGATGGCAAGGTCATCGATTCGATGCACGTCGCGGAGGCTGCCCGGACGGAGAAGTTGCTTGCTACGCTGAAGCGCAACATCGGACTGCTCGGCGTTCCGGCAGGTGAGACTCTCGTGAAACCAAAACCGCAATCAACCCCGCCGGCCGGAATGGCCAAAGACTCCGTAGCCTTGCATCTCGTTTCACGCGCGCTGGGCGGGGTCGGGTCCTGGGGAGGGGTAGTGGAGAACTGGGTCGTACTGAGCTCCAAAGAGTGGGCCAAGTTTCGTCCGCCCGTGGCGAAAGTTGGCGAGGAATGGCGGATCGAGCCCGAAGTGTCGGCCAAGTTACTCACTCATTTTTATCCCTCCACCGAGAACAACGACGTCTCGAAAAATGTTTTCGATCACCAGCGACTCGATGCCAAAGTTATTGCGGTTGATGGGGCGGGGGAAACCGCCACGCTGCGCTTGAGTGGCTCGTTGAAAATGAAGCATACCTTTTACCACAAGGATGACCGCAATGTTGCGCAGGCAGAAATGGTCGGGTTCGTTCAGCTAGATCTGGCCACGTCGACGATCCGTGAATTTGGACTCATTACGACCGAGGCGACCTATGGCGGTGGCAAGTTCGCCGTCGGCCTCCGACTCGCGCCCCAGGCGATTCAATCCTCAAAATGAAACTCGTCTTTCCTCTCTTCCTCGTAGTTCTTGCGTTCCTTGTTTTTTCGCAGGGGCAAACGCAAGTGGATCCCGATCCGAAGGGTGTTTTGCTCAAGCCCATCCCGGACCGGTTGGTGGTGCTGACCTTTGACGACGCCCCCGCGAGCCATGCGACGGTCGTTGCCCCGATCCTCAAGGAGATGGGATTTGGTGGGACCATCTATGTGTGTGACTTCGATTCCTTCAAAACCCGCAAGGATTGGTATCTGACCTATCGCCAAATGAATGCCATGGACGCGGACGGCTTGGAAATCGGCAATCACACATTGGGACACTCTTCCGGGTACGGGCCTGTTGTGGCCATGGAGGATCAGGTGCTCGCCCACGGAGGCCCGAGGATGACGACGCTTTGCTGGCCGATCTACAACGTGAACTGGAATGATTGCCCCAAACTCTCCGCTCACGGCTACACTTTCGGACGCGGTGGTCATGAGCGTCCCTACCGGCCCACGGTCGACAATTCTCTTGATGTGCCGTCTTTCTCAATCACCGACGGGACGCCGATCGAGAACTTTGTTAAGGTCGTGCAACAGGCCTGCCAGGGCCGGGTGGTGGTGCTGACCTTTCATGGCGTGCCGGACATGGAACATCCGGGTGTCAGCTTGAAGCCGGAGACCTTCAAGGCGATGATGCAGTATTTGAAGGACAACAACTATCAGTGCGTCGCCATGCGCGACTTGGTGAAGTACATCGACCCGGTCGAAGCGGCGACTCTCCCGCGTACGGCGAACGTCGTACTGGGAGTGCCGCCATTCGAGCGCCTCCAGGATGACATGCCCTTCGTTGACCCAGCTGCGAATGACATCCGCGAATTCTGTTTTCCTAAAATGCCTCCGGCGCATATTTCTAAGGCCGACATCCGCCTCACCGTTCCCTACGCCGCAGATGTCACAGCGCTCGTTCCGAATATTAAAATTTCCGTCGATGCCACTGTCACTCCGGCGTCCGGCATGAGTCGTGACTTTTCCATCCCGCAGACCTACACGGTGAGAGCGCGGGACGGCTCGACGAAAAAGTAAATCGTCACGGTGAAAGAGACCGCTGTCAGTCCGGCGAAGGAATTGCTCACGTTTGCCCTCCCGGGCGCGCGGGCCACCGCGATGTCCCGGAATCGCATTACCTTGTATGTGCCGACAGGCACCGATGTGAAAGCGCTCGCCCCGACCTTCACGCTGTCGCCCTTCGCCACGGCCGTGCCCGCTTCAGGTAAGGCTCGTGATTTTTCCAGGCCGCAATCCTATTCCCTCACTGCGCAGGATGGCTCGTCGCAGGTCGTCACTGTCACCGTGGTGAAGAGTGACAAGACGAACGCTTTTATGTGGGGCAAAACGGAGGGTGGCAATTTGAGCGACCCTGTAAATTGGTCGGGCAATGCCGTGCCCATCAGTGAAGGTCAGCAGAATTATATTTTGAGTTTCGACCAAGGCGGTGCCTGCACCGCAAATAATGACCTGGGCCCGGGATTCCGGCTAAACCAACTCATCCTTGGTGAGCGCTCCGGTGGCCTGGTTTTGAACGGTAACGGTCTGACATTTTCGAAAGAACCTGCGAATCAAATCCCCCCGATGATCCATGCGTCGAAGTGCCGCATCGTAAACATTAACGTGCCCATCACGCTCCAGGACACGCTCACGGTGAGCGCCGGACCTGAAAAAGACACCAACTGCTTCATCAATTTCAACGAGCCCATCTCAGGTCCGCATGCGTTGATTTTGCAAAGCTCCGGTGACCCCGACGTCGCCGGCATCAACTTCCATGACGTCCACTACGGAATCCTCCAAATCAACAACAGGAACACCTACAGCGGTGGCACGGTCATCAGCGGCGGCAAGATCAACGTGAGAAACACCGGCAGTCTCGGCACCGGTTCGATCACGCTGGACAACTTCGGCACACTGTCCAACGAACGCGAACTCGACAACCCTGTAGTCATCAATCAAGGAACGCTTTTTCATTGCACTCTGAGCGGTCCCGTCACCCTGAACGGAATCGCCGGCTTCATCGGCAACTGCACCATCACCGGCGGAATGAAGGGCCCCGGTGGCTTCACGATGTATGGGAGGAATGGTACCTACCTCAGCATGGTTCCCGGCGGCATCGTGACCCTCGATGGTGCGAATTCTTACGCCGGCCCAACCACCGTCTTTCCCGGAACACTCATCGTGAGGAAGGCTGCGGGACTTTACAATGCGGACGCCGCGAAATGGACGGCCGCAAACATCATCATCCACAAGGCGGCAACACTCCGTCTCAATGTCGGTGGCCCTGGCGAATTCACCGGCGAGCAGATTGGCACGCTTCTCGGAAAGCTCACGCGTTCTGTAAACGACAACGGACTGATGGGCGGTTCCTTTCTCTCGCTCGATACGGCGATGGCCACGCAGCCCGTCACCATCTCCGCCAATCTCGCAGACTCCAAAGGTCCCGGCGGCGGCTCGTTTCTGTTCCGGAAATGCGGGCCCGGTATCATCGAGCTCTCGGGAGACAATGTTTATACCGGTCAGACGATTCTGGAGAGTGGGACCTTGATTGTCTCTTCTCTTAACAATTTCACCGAAGGAACGCGCATGGCCAGCAGCAGTCTGGGCGTGCCAATGGACATCGAGGCTGGCGAGATCGTTATCGGCGAGGAAGGCAAGGATGGCGATTGTGCCCTGATCTACAACGGTGCTGGCGAATTAAGCGATCGGGTCATGAATCTGGCGGGAAAAGATGCCGCCGTTACCTTTGACCAATCTGGCACTGGCCTGATCAAACTCACCAGCGACATCTTGATTTCCGGGTATGGCGCCAACAAGGGTATCGTGCTCAAGGGCGACACCGCTGGTGCCGGCGAGATCGCTGGTGTGATCGCAGACCCTCACGATCGCACCGGCGAAGCATTGACCTCCGTCACCAAATCCGGCACGGGAAAATGGACACTCTCCGGGATCAATTCCTACTCCGGTCCGACGACCGTCAGTGCTGGAACCCTTTCGCTCGCGCACGAGAAAAGCCTTGGTGAAAACATCGAGGTCGCCATCCAGGACGGCGCGACTTTGGAGCTGGATTTCAACGGCCAGATCCAGGTTCGCAAACTCACCCTGGATGGAAGATCCCAATCTCCAGGAAGGTATCATGCAAAGAACGCGTCCGGGTTGATCAAGGGAGCGGGCATTTTGAATGTTCTTCCCTGAGACCCGACCGTCCCACGCACCCGATTCCCCGGAGGTCTGGTTGCGGTCCGAAAAGATGGACTTCCTGATGGCCCCGCTGTTGGAGCGGGACATTTACGGGAAATTTTTCACCACATCCATTACCGCGCCTGATCTTAGAAAAGCCTATCGAACCAACAAGAAGTGGGATCCCAACAATCGACTCTTCGGAAAAAACGGTATTGCCGCACTGACATTTTGTGAGGTAAAAGTGTAATGACTGGTTGTCACTTGGTTCTAATTGAAAAAATTTGATTATGATTAATCGCAGAGAAATGATCAAGGGAACGACCGCCGGCCTCGGGGGGCTACTTGGTGCCGGCCTATTTTCAGACACTGCCCGGGCAGAAAACAAAACGCCCGGCAGTCCAAAACGCGTCATTTTCTTTCTACAGAACCATGGCTTTGACCCCTTGACCTGTATCCCCAAGGGACTCGATGAAAGCTGTCCCCTCGACGGTGTGACCCTCGCAGAGCCGATGCAGGCATTGGAGCCCTACAAGGACAGGATGCATATCATTACAGGATTGCATGGCCGACATACGAGCCCCGGTCATAGTGCCTATTTCGGGGCCCTGGGCGGCTATCGTGGCAGTCAGGGCGTTCCCCCGGCAGGAGCAACCATTGATTATGCACTCAGCCAGGCACTTCCGCAGACCATCCTCCCGCCACTATGCATCGGGATGGAATCAATTGAGAATATGAAAGCGCGACCAAGCGTCGCCAATTTAACCGCTGCAGGGCCGAATCAGCCGCTCTTCATGCATTGCGATCCCAACATGCTGCACCAGATGCTCTTCGGTAGTATCGCCGATGGAGACATCAAGAAGCGCTACCAGGCTCGTTCAAATGTCATGCTTGAAGTCGAGCGTGTGGCCAAACTCAAAGCGAGGGGATTACCCATCAGCGAAAGTGAACGCTACGTAAATTATGTGAAGGGATTCCGTGAGGTGAACGGATTGCGCGAAAAATTGTCAACGATGTCGGACCAGCTCAAAAAACACGCCCCGAAATACGATGAACGCTATACCAAACCAAAATTTGAAACCGACTGGCATGACGCCCTCTTGGAGATCGGTATTGCAGCTCTACAGACAAACCTGACCAATGTCTTAACGATCGGCTCCGGATGCGGCGAGTATTTTGGTGCCTGGAAAGGACTGGATGTCACTCATTCCGGCCACGGCCTCGGTCATATGGACCAACCCGACAATCCTACCTGGATCAAGATCCGTCAGTACAACTGTGAGATGTTGGTCAAGCTCATGAAATCCCTGGAGGCCATCCCTGAAGGCTCGGGATCGATGATGGATAACACCTTGATTGTGTATACCAGCAATAATGGAGAAAAGCAGCACACCGACGGCTCCAATTGGCCCTTTGTGCTTCTCGGGAACGCCGGTGGACGATTTAAGACCGGTCAATACACCCATATCAAGGACCGCCCGATCAACGACCTCTACACCACTTTTCTTCATGGTGTTGGCGCGCCGGTTGACCGCTTCAACATGGGCAAGAACATGGCTCTGATCCATCAAAGCAAGCTCGGCCCGATCGAAGAACTGTTGACCTGACATGTCTATTTACAGACTCATTTATTGCGCGGTTCTAATGAGCTTCATGCTCTCCCTTTCGGTCAGGGCGGGCGAAGCCGATTTCAATAAACTGGCTCAGCCGTTCCTCGAAAACTACTGCTTTGATTGTCATGACGATGACACTCAGAAAGGGAAGGTTTCCCTACAGAGCCTCGGTGAGGTCTCGGCAGAGAATGCCAGCATGTGGAAGCGGGTCTGGGAGCAGGTGGCGCTGAAGGAAATGCCACCTAGGAAGAAAAAGAATCAGCCGGAACTGATGGAGCGCCTGGCAATCTCGAACTGGATCACGGATGGTCTGAGCAAGGCCCTGAAAGATAAAGGCGGGTACCGCGATCACCTGCGCCCGAGCAAGGGGAATCATCTTGATCACGAACTTCTTTTTGCCACCGAGCATAAAATCCTCGAACCCGCATCCACCCCGGCACGCATCTGGCGCATCCATCCCCAGGAACATCTGGTTCGCCTGAATGATCTCATTTCCCCCAAGCGGAAATATGATCCGGAACGCCCGGGAGTGTGGACACACGGCGATCATATCCCGACGAACCTGGAAGGTGAGGTCAAAGTCTATTTCGGTTTGGATCGTTATATTGGTAGTAGCGAAGCCTATGAAGCTTACGTCTATGGCGTAAGCGGTTTTCAGTCCAAGCTGACGACGATTAACGGCCATGGCTTGCGTAATTACGCCAACCTTTACTCGGTCAATAGTTCCGAGGCGATGCAGATTGCGGGCGTCGCAGAAACGATCTTGCGTTTCATGGCCTACGGCCCGGCCGCAGAGCCCTACCAGTTTACCGATTCGCCATTCGATATGAATAGAATCCCCCCACAATATCGAGGTTTGCATATCATTTTCTATGGCAAGAAAATCAAACGACCTTTGACACCCGTGTATAAGCTGATGAATACACCCGGTCTTAGCGCCGAGCGCCTAACGGGAGTTATCCGGTTTCTGTTTGAAGCCCTGACGCTGCGCCCGCCCAGTGCAGAAGAGACCGCAATTTACCTGGAAATCGTCAATAAATCGATCAAGGAACTCGGTAAAGAAGATGGCGTTTTCTTGGGTCTGACGCCGATCTTCCTGGACCGCGACGCTCTCTTTCGCCCGGAGCTATGTGAGGCCGGGATACCCGACGAGCATGGGCGCGTGATGCTGCAAGGACAGGAACTCGTTCTCGCCATCAATGCGGCCTTCTCGTATATCCGCCCGGATACAGATCACCTGAGCACGGCACTGGCCGAGGGACAGCTGAAGACCTGCGAAGACGTCAGGCGGGAGGTCGCTCGCATCCTGGATGACGACAGCATCAGAAAGCCCCGCGTCCTGCAGTTCTTTCGGGAATATTTTGACTACGATCGCGCCTCCAGTGTCTGTAAGGATCAAAAGAGCCTCGAACGAGACGGCGGTCATTTTGGTTCATACTACGCAGCCATGAATAGCATGATTGCTAATACAGACCGCCTGGTTGAATTGATCTTGCAGGAAGATGAAAATGTTTTGAGGGAATTGTTGACCACCGACCGTGTGGTTTATCAACCCTACACGTCCGGGCAAAACTTCAGGCATGGCATATTGTTCCAGACCGATATTAATTATTTCATGGTCAGGGGTAAAAGATTTGTTCCTTTCAAGAAATATGAGGAGATCGAGCCCACGATAGACAACAGACAAGTGATCGAAAGAGCGAAGAGGGAAGTTTACGACCTGAACATGCTTCATCATATCTTCCCGAATCCCGCTCAACCAATTTATGTGCGCCAGTCACAATTCGACAGGGGGAAGGACCCGCCTGCCATCAATTCCTTAAAGGCGATAACCACGGTCAACACGGACGAGCGTCTCGGAATTCTCACTCACCCGAGTTGGCTGGTCTCTCACTCGGATGCGATGGACAATCATGCCATCTTGCGCGGGCGCTGGATCCGGGAACGTCTCTTGGGCGGCGCCTTGCCAGACATTCCGATCACGGTCGATGCCGTGTTGCCCGAAGAGCCTCAGTCGACCCTTCGTCATCGCATGCGGGTCACCCGCGAAAATAAATGCTGGCGCTGTCATCAAAAAATGGACCCACTCGGCCTACCATTTGAAATGTATAATCAGCTGGGACTTGTTCGTGACAAGGACAAGGGGAAACCGGTTGACACCAGCGGCGAGATCATTTTCAGCGGCGACCCCGCTTTAGACGGGCCCGTGCAGAATCCCATCGAGATGATTGGGAAGCTCGCTGCCAGTGAACGGGTGAGCCAGGTGTTCGTCCGTCATGCTTTCCGCTACTGGATGGGACGTAATGAAACCATCAATGATGCACCGGTTCTGCAGGATGCTTTCAAAGCCTATCATGACAGCAAAGGCAGTATGAAAGCCTTGCTAACATCCCTACTCACCTCCGAGGCATTTCTCTATCGTAAAGTAACGAACTAAGCGCCTGCCTTCGTCGTCATCAATCAAGGCATGTTCTTCACATCCACCGCTCAAAAACGAATAACTCTATGAAACGAATTTCTTCTCTGATCATCGCCTTGCTGCTTCCTCTCGCAACCAGCGCGCAGGAATCTTTAACCGACTGGAAATACTCCGGAAAACTCGCTATTCTCACCACGCCGGACGGCGCTGAGCTTCCGGAGGGAGCGGTGGTCGAGGGCTTTCCCTTACTGGTAAGGATCGACAAAGATTGGTTCGATTTCGCGCAGGCCAAAGCCGATGGCGCGGACCTTCGTTTTGCCACAACGGCTGGCGAGCCACTGAAGTATGAGATCGAAGATTGGAATACGATTGATGGTTCGGCGAGCATTTGGGTGCGCCTGCCGACGATCAAAGGGAACGCGCAGCAAATGATCCAGATGTTCTGGGGGAACGCGAACGTTGCCAGCGAGTCGAACGGAAAGGCGGTGTTCAACGATTCCAATGGCTACGTCAGCGTGTGGCATCTCGGCGAGGTCGTGCGGGACGAGGTTGGCACCTTGGAGTCGGATGACAAGGGCACCACTCTCACGGCGGGAATGATCGGGAAAGCACGGAATTTCCCCGGAAAAGCGGGTGTTTTTGGCGGGGAGAAAATTTCAAACTACCCATCGGGTGGGAGTGCGCACACGACCTCGCTTTGGTTCCGTGCCAAGCAACCGAACGGGACCATCATCGGCTGGGGAAACGAGGGCGGAGGTCGTGGAAGCAAGGTGCGGATGCAGTTCCGCAGCCCACCACACATTCATATCGATAGCGACTTTTCAGACATCAAAGGCGAGAGCCGTTTGCCGATGAACGAGTGGGTGCATGTCACGCACGTCTTTGGTGAGGAGCCGCGGCGTCTCTATATCAATGGCAAAGTCGATGCCGAGGCCACGACGAAAATCGACATCAAAACACAGTCGCGCTTGTGGCTGGGAGGTTGGTATCATAACTACGATTTTGTAGGTGATCTTGACGAAGTGCGCATTGCGAAAGTGGCGAGATCTGCTGATTGGGTGCGGCTTGAATTTGAGAATCAAAAGCCGTATCAGACTCTGGTCGGTCCGATCGTGCAGAGTGGGGATGAATTCGCGGTGACCCCTGAAAGGGCGACGGTCGCCGAAGGGCAGAGGGTGGATTTCATCGCGAAAGCCGGAGGTGCGCTGAAAGTGTATTGGACCTTAAAAAGCGAGGGCGAAGAATCGCTAGTGGCAGTGGACCGATTCGCCTTCACCTTTGATGCCGGTCGTGTAGCAGGGGATCAGGAGGTTACGCTTCAATGTCGGGCGGTTTATCCGGATGGAGTGCGGACGAAGGACATCACGATCTTGATCAAGGAGGCGATTCCAGATCCCATCTTCACCCTCGCCGTGCCCGAGAATTGGGATGGGCGATCGACGATTGAGTTCGTGCCGCAGGTGACGAATTTGAAGGCTATGGAATCGTCGGGCGCGGGCGATTTGAAAATGGAGTGGAGCGCGGGGCCGTTCGCAGTGATCAAGGAGATCGCTCCGGGGAGACTCATTCTGAAGCGCGCGCAAAACAGCGGGAAGCTCACCGTCACAGCAACGCTGAGCAACGGCGGGAAAGCGATCACGAAGAGCGCAATGATTGAAGTGACGGAGCCGGCCTACGACGCCTGGGTGGAGCGGACTCCTGAGAAAAACGAGAAGCCGCTTGAGGGCCAGTTCTACTCGAGGGACGAAAAAGGCGAAGGCACGCTTCGTTACAACGGGACTCTGGCAGAAGCCGCGGACTCGGTTTTCCTCAGACTCTACGCCGACGACAAGCTTGTGAAGACCGAGAGGGCGAAGGTCGGAACGGACAAGTCGTATGCTTTGTTGACGAAGCTCAAGCCGGGCTTGATTAAGTACAAAGTGGAATTTGGCACCGGCGATACAGTGCTGGAGACGGTGGACGATTTGGTCTGCGGCGATGCCTACATCATCGACGGTCAATCGAATGCGCTCGCGACCGATACCGGTGCGAAATCGCCACCCGAAACAAGCGAGTGGATCCGCAGTTACGGACGTGCGCCGCGCAATGCGAATGGCGATCCCGGCAATCTCTGGTGCCGGCCGGTGTGGAAGGCGCAAAATGGAGAAAAGGCGGAGCTTGGCTGGTGGGGGATGGAGCTTGCGAAACAACTCGTCGCGAGCCAGAAGATGCCTATTTTCATCGTCAACGCTGCAGTCGGTGGAACCCGGATCGATCAGCACCAGCGTAACCCTGATGACCCGACCGACCTCACCACGATATACGGGCGGATGCTCTGGCGGGTGCAACAGGCGAAGCTGACCCATGGCATCCGGGGCATCCTTTGGCACCAGGGCGAAAACGACCAGGGTTCGGCCGGGCCGAGCGGCGGTTTTGGTTGGGAAAGTTACCAAGGGCTCTTTGTTGAGATGGCGGCGAGTTGGAAGGAGGATTTCCCGAACGTGCAGCAGTATTATGTTTTTCAGATCTGGCCAAACTCGTGCAGCATGGGCGGGCGCGAGGGTTCGGGCGACAGGCTTCGCGAGAAACAGCGCACGCTCCCGTTTCTCTTCTCAAACATGGGTGCCATGTCCACGCTCGGCATTGAACCGCCCGGGACGTGCCACTATCCACTGGAAGGCTGGGCGGAGTTCGCGCGGCTCATTCAGCCCCTGATCGAGCAGGATTTTTATGGCAAGGTTCCCACCGCTTCCATCACCGCGCCCAATCTTCAGCGCGCGTTTTTTTCTGGCGGCTCGAAAAGTGAAATCTCACTGGAGTTTGATCAGCCCGTGGTCTGGGATGAAGCATTGGCGGGGCAATTCTATCTCGATAGCGAAGGGGATAAGGTCGCCTCGGGCAGTCTTAGCGGGAACACACTTACCTTGAAGCTGAAAGAGGCGACGGAGGCAATAATGATTACCTATCTCAAGGAGATCAAGTGGAGCCAGGATACCCTCTTAAAGGGAAAAAACGGGATTGCCGCGCTGACGTTTTGTGAGGTTCCTCTCGAAAGGGGGGATACAAAGTCCCCGTAAAGTCATTCATCCCGCCATGCACGCCGCCTATTCATGAAATTCCTCCTCTTGCTCCCGATTGTAGCCATCCTGCTACCGGTTCCTGTTACGGCTGAGACGACTACGGTCGATTTTTTGGAAACTCATTGCTTCGATTGTCACGATTCCGGGACCCAAAAGGGAAAGCTCGATCTCACGGCTCTCAAGCTCGATGAGTCGGACTTTGAGACTTGGGTAAAGGTTCATGATCGAGTGCGTTCGGGAGAAATGCCACCCGCGAAGAAACCACGACCGGAAGCTGCGGAGCGGGATGCGACGTTGGCAACTTGGGCGGAGCAGTTGATTGCTTTCGATTTGGCCAGGCAGAAGCGGGAAGGACGTTCGCGCTTGCGACGCCTCAATCGTGTCGAGTTTGAGAACTCGCTGCGTGATCTCCTGGCCATGCCCGCACTGAAGATAAAAGATGATCTTCCAGAGGATGGAACCTCGCACGGCTTCGACCGTCTGGCAGGTGCGCTGGACATGTCCTTTGTGCACATGGAGTCTTATCTCGCGGCCGTCGATCAGGCACTGGATGCTGCGCTTTGTCCCTTTCCCGAGCAACCGCCGGTTTTTAAATATCGCTTCAATCTCACTGACAACGTCCGCAAGAATGGCAAGGAATGCGAAGGCTCGGTTGGGCTCGCAATTGGGAACAAAACCGCAATTGCGCTGGTGGGCATGAAACGGGATGAGACTTTTATCGCCGACACCGCGCACCACCTGACCGACACCGAACCCTTCGCGAATGCGATTGGATTGTTCCGCCATGAGGACGCGGATTATCGCTGGACGATGACGTCGATCCAACCGGTGGTGACCGGCTTTCACAAACTTCGCGTCTCCGGCTATAGCTTTGGCTGGGATGGGTCAAAGGTCGTCCCGACGGAGCGTCACGGCGCTTTGGGGTGGGGTGTGTTTTCCAAAGGCGAGCATTATGGAACAGTCGACCTGCCGCCGAACAAACCTGCCGAGCGCGAGATTACCGCGTGGATTGAGCGTGGCGGTGGGATGCTGCATGGTACGGATGACCACCTTCGAATCATCGCGGCGTCGTGCGAAAACTTTCGCGATTACGCCCATGGCAAAAATAAAGATGTCCTCGGCCCGATGAGCCCCGCTCCGGGTGTGGCGGTCGAGTGGGTTGAAATTGAAGGGCCGCTTTATGAATCGTGGCCGCCGCCAAATCACCGGGCTTTGTTTGATGATCTGGCGATCAAAGAATGGACTGAAGACAGCGGTGTGCCAAAGCCGAGACAGCAGACTTGGGCGCGCGGTAATCCTGAATCGTTCCCGAAAGACATCTACGGACATCGCGGCGAGAAACGTCCGGTCGTTTATGTCGAATCGAAGCAGCCCAAGATCGACGCCGAGCGGCTCTTGCGCAAGTTTTTGCGTCGTGCCTTGCGCCGCCCGGTGAATGAAGGGGAGTTGGGCGAGTATCTCGAAAAGGTGACGAAGAGGCTCGCCGAGGGTGCCGCATTTCAAGACGCGATAATTTTGGCTTATCGTGAAATTTTAACGTCACCAGAGTTCATGCTTTTACGCGAGCCGGTTGGAAAACTCGACGATCACGCGCTGGCGACTCGTCTATCGTATTTCCTCTGGAGCACCCTTCCTGACGAAGAACTCGGGAAACTGGCGGATGAAGGGAGGTTGAGCGATCCTGCAATTTTACGATCTCAAATCGAACGAATGCTCAAAGACGAAAGGGCGGAGCGCTTTGTGAAAAGCTTCATCGGGCAGTGGCTTGGCTTGCGCCAACTGAACACGACTCAACCTGACCGGAATCTCTATCCCGAGTTCATGCCGTGGTTGAGCGAAGCGATGCAGATGGAATCGGAGGCCTTCTTTGCCGAGTTGCTCAAAAATGACCTGGGTGTTACCCACTTCGTGAAATCTGATTTTGCGATGCTCAATGAGCCCCTTGCCAAGCTCTACGGGATTGAAGGAGTGCTCGGTTGGGACCTCCGGCGTGTTGCGCTTCCGGAAGGTTCAGTGAGAGGGGGATTCCTCACCCAGGCCGCGGTTTTAAAAACGACAGCGAACGGCACGACGACTTCGCCTGTGAAACGCGGTGCCTTTGTGATGGAAAAAATCCTCGGGATCGTTCCTACGCTACCACCACCAGATATCGGATCGATTGAACCCGACGTCCGCGGTGCAACGACGATCCGCGAGCAATTGGAAAAACATCGCCACAATACCAGTTGCGCCGCTTGCCATGCCAAGATGGACCCGTATGGCTTCGCCTTGGAGAGCTTCGATGTCGTTGGTGAATGGCGTGAGAAGTATCGCGTGGTCGGAGGGAAAGGGTCGCATGATCAACGTAAGAAAGTGAACGGCCACCCCATCGACTACCATCGTGGTTTGGTGGTGGATTGCACCGGCCAACTTCCCGACGGACGTCCCTTTGATGACGTCAATGCGCTGCGCTCGATGCTCGCGGAGGACCCGGATCGTCTGGCGCAGGCCTTCCTATCCCATCTCGCCACCTACGCGACCGGGGCTCATATCAGCTTTGCCGATCGCGCTGCCGTCGCGGAGATTTTGAAGAAAACAAAGGCCGGTAAGCATGGACTTCGCTCCTTGATTCACGAGTTGGTTCAAAGCAATCTGTTCCGTCACAAGTAGCGCTATGAATGTTCCCCATATCACCACCAAGCGGGCCTTGTCTCGCCGCACCATGCTGAAAAGCGCCGGAGTTTCGTTGGCGCTGCCGATGCTCGACGCGATGCTCCCATGCTTCGCTCGCGCCGCCGCCGAGGCCGCTGCCCCGCCGCGTCGCTTCGTTGGGATGATGACCAATATGGGAATCTTGCCGCAGTTCTTCTTCCCCGAGCAGACGGGCAAAGACTACACGCTCTCTCCCTACCTGGAATTTCTCAAAGAGCAACGCGATCAACTCACGGTGTTTTCCGGAGTTTCGCTTCCTGGCGTAGATGGTGGGCATGCGGCAGAAAAATCTTTTCTCACCGGTGCGCCGGGAGCGAGCAGGGGATCTTTTAAGAACAGCATCTCGCTCGATCAAGTCATGGCGGAAAAAATTGGCGGTGACACGCGTTTTCCATCGCTGACTCTGATGATCGGAGCGGAGATGATGAGTTGCTCGTGGACCCGCAGTGGCTCGATGATTCCGCCCGAACGGAGCCCGCTGAAGCTCTTCCAGCAATTGTTCTTGGAGAATACTGCCGAGCAGAAACTAACGGCCCTGCGCCGTTTACAGGAAGACCGTAGCCTGCTCGACTCCTTGCGTGCGCGGGCCAAGCGATTGGAAAGAAGCGTCGGTGCCGCTGATCGGGATCGCTTGGATCAATACTTTACCAGCGTGCGGGATTTGGAAAAACGATTGGGGAAGGCTACGGAGTGGGTGGATCGCCCGAAACCGAAAGTTGATGCTGAGGCTCCGGAAGAAATTAGAGAACAGCACGACCTCGCGAAGAACGAACGGGTCATGTTTGATCTCGTCCGGATGGCCTTGGAGACCGACTCTACCCGGATCGTGACGGTATGCCTCAATACGGGAACCTTGACGCCCCGCCAAATCCCCGGCGTGAAAACGATGTGCCACGAGCTCACCCACCACGGGAATCGTGAAGATCGTCTCGACGAGTTGCGCCTGATCGAAGACTCGCAGTTTAGTGCCCTGGGGGAGTTTTTAGGCGGAATGAACGCAGCGAAGGAGCAGGGCGTTTCTCTGCTCGATCAGACTGCCATTCTTTACGGGACAAACATGGGCAGCGCCAACTCCCACGCGAATGACAACCTTCCCGTTCTGCTCGCCGGGGGTGGATTCAAACACGCCGGGCATCTCGCCTTCGATAAGAAGAAAAACTATCCCTTGAGCAATCTCTACGTGAGCCTGCTGCAAAGCCTCGGTGTCGAGGCCTCGACCTTCAGCAGTGGAACCGGCACCATGCGCGGCATAGATCTGATCTAGCTCAATGACTACGACGGGTTGTTTCCCTTGGGGAAATTAGGAGGTGTTAGATCCTCACAAATAGTTTCCGACGGAACATCCACCAGACGATCAGCCACAGCGCCAACAACACGAATCCGCGTTGGAGGGCCGGGACCCATGCTTCCCCGAAGGTTTCGAAGATCTCTTGGCCGAAGTGCGTGCGGGCCCGCTCCCGAAGCCATCCGCCCATCAGCTGCCAAAGACAGTAAGCCGTGATCGGGTTGAGCCCGACCACCACCATGGGAAAGGTCCAGCGTTTCCAACCGCGCCAGTCCACCACTGCCACGAACGCCGCCAAGATCAGCGTGACCCACCCCGTGCTGAAGATCGCCCAACTCGGCGTCCAGATGCGTTTTACGATGGGACAGAGTCCGGAGGCTCCGATCAGGTAGCCCACAATAATCGCGACGACGCCGGCTGCTACGAGTAGCTTGAGCTTGGCGGGGAGCGAGATCTCGCTGCGCAGGAGTCGGCCTGCGCAGAGCCCGAAGATCATGGTGGCGAGGGAAGGAACGAAGTTGAGAGTTTGATAACCACCGCCGTTGAAGACGAAGGGCTCGGCGCGAGGGAAGAGGTTGAGGAACCAGACGTCGACATGGGTGGCGAAGTTGCTGTTCTTGTCCCAGTGTGCTGCGAATCCTTCCAGGTGTTTCCAGTCGGCTGAAACACCAACCGCGACCCAGTCGAAGTCGGCTCCCGGGAGCGGGTAAAGAGCGAAGGCCAGCCAATAGATCACGAGAATACTCCCCGCAATGATCCACGTCGTGCGCGGCTTGGTAAAGGCGACGAGAAAGAGCAAGGGATAAGCGAGTCCGATCTGGGCGAGGACGTTGGGGAACTCCCAGTTGGTTTGTTCCCGGCCGCCTCCCGAGCTGAGGAATATCGCGAGCAAAACGAGGAGTAAGCCGCGCCAGATCGCGTGGCCCAGCAAGGGCGCAAAGGTCTGGCCCCGCGCTTGGCGGTTCGCGACCGAGAACGGGAGAGCGACTCCGACCATGAACATGAAGGCGGGCTGGATGAGATCCCAAAGCGAGCACCCGACCCATTTTACGTGGCTGGTGTGGAAGCCGATGACTCCCCAAATGTTGCTGTCGGGGTAGGATTTTGCCACCGTCGAGAGCCCAAATCCCGCCGATGCCATGAGCAGCATGATGGTCCCGCGATAGGCGTCAAGGGAGACCAGCCGTTCCGGTTTTGGTGCTAGGTTGGCTTCGTCCTTCATCATCTCTGGCTAATCGTTACGCTTAAAGATCCCAACCCTTGCGACGCGCCCTTTCGATTATCGCGGCCGCATCCGGATTGTTCGTTACCGTTCCAGTTTTGCCGTCGTAGTCGATGGGTTTGCCCATGCGGACCGCAACGTTGCCGAGCAGCATTGATTCTGTCAGCACGGAGGCGAAGTCGAAGTTGCTCACAGTTGGGTTGCCGCCACGGATGGCTTCGATCCACTCTTGCTTTTGATTTTTGTCGGTATCGCCATCATTTCCAAAGCGGGGGATTGAGCGCTCCGGAATCTCGACCTGAGAAATGCCATCAAGCTCCTGGGTGTTACCCGAATCACCCGGAGAGTAGAGACGTCCTTTCTCGCCGATGAGCAGCGAACCACTAGAGGTCGGAGTCTTGCCACCGGGGAGTTTCAGATTTGGAATATTTCGCTTTCCGTTTTCGGCGCCTTCATACCAAACAAGTTTTACCGGTGGGCGATCGCCGCGGGCCGGGAATTCGTAGGTGATGGTGGCCCAGGCTTGATAGGTCTCAGGATTCAATTCGGAGTTCTTTGCGGACACGCGCGTGGGCAGGCCGAGATCGAGAGCCATGAAAGCCATTGCCGAAGTGTGACACGCCATGTCGCCAAGGGCACCGGTGCCGAAGTCGAGCCATCCCCGCCAATCATGCGGAAGATAGACCGGGTGATACGGACGTTCCGGCGCTGCATTGAGCCAGAGGTCCCACTTGACGTGATCTGGCAGCGGAGGAGTCTCTGTCGGGCGGCTTGTCAGATCAGGCGCTTGTTTCCAATACATGTCGCCCTTCTCCCAGTCCCGAAACGGCCGGTTGGTCCACACATGAACTTCGCGCACCGCTCCGATTGCGCCACTACGCACGAGTTCAACGTTCGCTCGGAAGCCATCGTGTGAGGTCCCTTGGTTGCCCATCTGGGTGAACACCTTATACTTCCGCGCGGTCTCGCGCATGAGCCTCGCTTCGGAGACCGAGTGGGTCAAAGGCTTCTGGCAGTAGACATGTTTCCCAAGACGCATTGCCATGACGCTGGCGGCGGTGTGGGCGTGGTCGGCGGTGCTCACGGTGACGGCGTCTACCTTGTCGCCCATGACACTCAGTAACTCGCGGTAGTCATGAAAGAGTTTTGCGTCGGGGAACTTCTTCGCTTTCTGCTTCAGACGCTTGTCGTCGATGTCGCAAAGGGCAACGATTTGCCCATACTTGGCCGCGTTGTCGGTATCGCTTGATCCCTTGCCGCCCACTCCAATGCACGCGACGTTGACCCGTCCGTTTGGTGATTGGGCGTGAGAGGATGGGATCCAGATCCCGGCGCTCGTGGCGGCCGCAGTCTGGAGGAAGCGGCGGCGATTTGTGTTTTGATTCATGGTAGAGGCGATTTTATTCTAAGGACTGCATCCGCAGGACGGTTCAGAACGGAAATTCATGACCCGAAATCGTAGTCCTCCCACCCACCATGCCAAGGATTGTTTTAGCAGTGACAACTTCGGATCTCATCGAGCGGAGTCTGGTGTTAGCTTTGTGTCCGAAGCCATTCGATGAGGTTTGCAAAGTCTTCGGAAGTCAGAGCCTGGTCGAATGTCGCAGGCATGAGTGAAATGGGGAGGGTGAGGCGAGATGCGATTTTGGCCTTTTGGAGCCGTTTGGAGTTTCCCTCAAGATCGCGAATTTGAAGGGCATTTCCGCGTTCACCAGTGATGAAGGCGCTGCTTGTTGTGCCATCTTTGAAGGTGAATTGAGTGAGATGGAAATGACTGTCGACATTACGATTCGGATCGAGAATGTCTTCGGCGAGACGTTGAATGCCACGGCTGCCAATGCCGTCGAGTTGGGGGCCAATCAAGCCGCCCTTGTGTTTGATTTGATGGCAAGTGGCGCAGTTGATTTGAAAAATATGGGCCCCCTTTTGAGCGTCAAGTGTCTCCAGTTTTTTGGCAGCTTGGTATTCCGAAATCCGCTGATTGATGAGCTGTTTCAATTGTTCGCTCTTGGGTCCATCGAGGACCTGCGGGACGGTTGATTGGGAGTCCTTTGCGAGCCATGGCTTGAGTTGGTCCCGCAGGGTCACCGGAGCATTGAATTTTAAGATCTCTGCCAGCGTTGTCAATTGGGCGTCGAGGTTGGAGTTCCCGGAAAAGGTGTCAGAGCTGAGACCTTCGACTCCGCTGATTCGGGTCATTCCCAGCCACGCGTAGGCATCGCCGGCGTCGCCATCGGTAATCTGTAGTCGCCTCTGTTTTCCTGCTTCCGTCGTCCAGGTGACCTTTCGAGCAATGTCGTTTCGCGGCGGGTCTGCGCGGAGGAGTTCGTTTCCTTCGTCATCGATCAGGGTGATGTGGTTTTTGCGATGGGCTTCCTGATTCGGGTGGCCTCGATGCCCGACGATCCAGAATGAAAGTTCGTTTTTGGTCGTGAATTCCTTGGACCGCAAGATGCCAGTGCGTTGTTCCGCATTCGGCGCGCCCATTTGAAGACTGGAGATCACGGGGACATTCCGGCCGTCCTGACATCGACGATTTTGGGTGGTCCAGGGGGATGGGCTCTCCGGATGGGCGGGGTGGGGGGACTCGATCCACTCACGGTTTGCCGATTTTTGCTGAGTTTTCAAAAGAGTTTTCGCGAGGCTTTGAGCCCAGTTGATGATGTCGGGATGGGGTTCCAGTCGACCCCGCTCGTCGAGTCCGGCCTGGAGGGCATCGAGCTGTGTGAGTTGAGTTTCAGGAGAGCCCTGATTTGCGAGTCCCTTGATGAGATCAGTGATGATGGAGTCGTTGGCGAAGCGCGCGATTTGAGTGAGATGATTTCTCTTTTTCGGTGAAGCTGCCAGGAGCGAAGCAGCCTCCGGGGTCGATACTGCCGGGATGATGTTTTCTAAGATTAGGGCGTGAGGGGTTTTGATGTGGACGCTTTTTGGGAAGGCGGTGAGATGGCTGCGGATTGCCATGCGTAGGACGTGAACGAGGTGCGTGTCATCTTCAGGAGTGACGGCGAGAGTCTCGAGTAAGGGTTCCAAAGCTTCCTTCTGCGGTTGAAGTTGGAGCGATTCGGCAGCCTGTCTTTGGACGAATGGATCCTTGTTTTTGAGTGATGTAATCGCGTCGGTAAGAGGTTCTGCACGAGGTGTGGTGGGATGAGGGGAGGGGTTTCCCTTCTTGGTGATTTTCCAAATTCGACCGCGTTCCCGATCACGGCCGGGATGAGTGAGGGGGACTTCGTAGTGTCCGATGATTTTGTTGTAGAAATCGGCAACGTAGAGGGCTCCGTCGAGCCCCATGCACATATCAACGGGACGGAACCAAAGGTCGTCGCTTTTGACGAAATCACGCTGTTCAATGGCCACCGGGGTGCTTCCGCGGAATTCAATTCTGTCGTGGTTGATGCGTGAGGTGACCGGGTTGCCAATCAGGAGATGGTCGTTCCAATCCGGTCCCCACCAATCACGGTCGAGGTAGGCGATGCCGCAAATCCCTGTCGATCCATGGGTGTGTTCGATCATGGTTGGAGCAAAGCCGAGCCCGTCGTGAGGCTTGCCGAAGCTGGGATAGAACCCGCCCTGGAGAAGTTGGTAAACCGGCGCGCTGTGGCAGTCAGCGCTGTAAAGGTTATTGCGTCGATCGAAGCAGAGCCCGAAGGGATTGACCTGGCCGCGGGTGAAGACCTCGACGCTGGATCCATCAGGACGAAATCGAAAAACGTTCCCCGAGTGGAGTTCGATCTGCGTGCCATCCTTTGCGGTGAGGGTGCTGGAATTGTTGAAGCCGTGGGTGGCGTATACCCAGCCGTCCGGTCCCATCCGAAAACTCGAACACATTCCGTGGGTGTCTTTTTCATAGCCCAAGGGGCCGAAGAGAACTTCGCGATGGTCAGCTTTTCCGTCGCCGGTGGTGTCGGCGAAATACCAAATGTTGGGAATGCTCCAGGCAAGGCAGCCGTCTTTGTGTTCCGGTTTATGCCAGGGGAGCACCCCTGTAGGAATGTTGAGCCCGTCGGCGAAGTCGATCACCTTGTCGGCGCGGCCATCGCCATCAGTATCTTCAAGGATCTTGATGGCATCCCGGCTACCGCGAACACGAGTTCCGAGTGGGTCGCTCCAGCGATCTTTTGCGGCAGCGTAAGGATATTCGACCGTGGAAGACACCCATACCCGCCCCCGGGTATCGTAAGCGATGTTGATCGGTTTGTTGATCTGTGGCTCGGAGGCGAAGAGCTGGATCTTGAACCCCTCCGGGACATGGAGTGCGGAGAGTTCTTCTTCGGGAGAACGTGGCTCCGAACTTCGAACCAGGGATTCATTGCCTAAGGAAATTAAGCAGGTCGCGAGAGAGAGGATGGTCGGAGTTTTCATGAAATTTGAGAGTGTTTTCTGAAGGGGGATTGAATCTGCGTTTCGCTTTTGTAGACGCAGCGAAACAGGTTGCAAACCGGTCCTACTTTGGTGGGAGCGCGAGCCTTGGGTCGTCCAGATCGAGTTGGTACATGATTTGGTTGTAATTGTATCGTGGCGTGGCGTCTTTGTTGCCAGAAAAGGTGTTCACATAGGTGCCTTCAAAATAGATCAAGCGCCCGCCGTCCTGATCAAGAAACGCGTGGTGAACTGGATTGTAGAAACTGTATTGATCATGCGTGATGATCTTGGTTGCCAGCTTCCACGGACCGGTCGGTGATTTGGCTTCCGCATACCAGATCTCGCCAAGATTCGAGGAGCTGCCGCCGAGTTCCCCAAAGATCATAATCCAAAGCTGACGATGCGGGTTCCAGTTCACCGAACCGCGATGCAATTTGATGGGCTTTCCTGTTTTGGAGTCCACCAACTGCCCGCGCGCTTCTTCCGGTTTGATCAGTCCGGTTTTGATCAAGGCAATTTCCATTTGGGAATCAACGGGCAGGCCGTGCTTTCTCCAACTCCAAAGAAGTTGTCCGTCGGCGTCCCGATCGACGAGCGGCTTCTCTTTCGTTGAACCTGGTTTCAGACAGGTCCACGCCTCGTAACTATCGAGGTTTTTAAAATGTTCCAAGGTCGCGGGCACCCGGATGGTGGGATAAATGTCACCGAGCAAGAGGTATTCAAGGCCATCTATCTCGTGATGAACAGGATGCGACTGCGTGGGCCAGCGCCAGATCTCTTTTAAGTCAAGATCCGCAAGGCGCTCGAATTCCTCCCGGTCGTCGTTGTAGATCGCGAGGCCGTGTCCAAGAATCTCTCCCAGCGATTTCAGGTGAACGTAGTGGCAAACAAGTCGATCCTTTCCCGGCCCGTCTTTAACCGTGGTGAATCCGTCCGCCCAGATCAGTCCGCTCTTGAATCCAAGCCGGCACATCGGTCGACTGAATCCCTTGTCATCGACAAAGTAATTCAGATTGATGCCTGTGGCCGGATCAAGCCCGCCGCGCTCTGGAAGAAGCGAGGTGGCTCCGCCCATTTTGAAATGACCGAGCGGATACGCCACTCGCGACGTGTCGCCCCAGAACCAAAAAATCTTTTCACCATAAGGAATGGCAAAGGTGGAATCCTGCCCCGCTACCAATCCCGAACCCAATGCTTGTTCGAGTGGCGTGTCATGCCCGAGCATCA
The DNA here is from genome assembly GCA_047629805.1 of Akkermansiaceae bacterium. Classification (GTDB taxonomy): domain Bacteria; phylum Verrucomicrobiota; class Verrucomicrobiia; order Verrucomicrobiales; family Akkermansiaceae; genus SW10. Next base: position 33,505 of record JBLHUR010000015.1, read on the forward strand.
CACTGTCGCGATACAATCCAAGTCCCGTGATCCGGTAGAGGCGTTCGGCGATGTTTAGCCGTTTGAGTTTCAAGGTCACCGGCTCGCCCGGCTTTGGGGTGATTGCCTTTCCCCGATAGCCGAATCCGTCTTTCGGGAATTCGTAACCGTGGCTCTTGATGTGGAAGAACACCGGATCGCCCAGCAAGCCCGGTTCGTCAAAGGCGATGCGCCCGGCGTTGTCGGTGACAAATCGCAGATGATTCACAGTGGTTAACTCCACGAGGGGCACACCTCGACCGGATGCCTCGTCGATCACTTGAATTTCCGCGGGTTGAGCCATCGCGTCACCGATGTAGTTTAACCCAGCCCAGAGAGCCAATGCGGCAGAAATAGGTGATGGGAGAGAGGGCAGATTGATGATCATCGGAATCGAGTGGGCGTTACGAATTCGGCAGTAGCAAGTGTGACTCGATTCGGTCTTGGAAGAAACTCGGATTTTGGGAAAGTTGAACTGCCCAGGCTCACGCCTCTCCGTAATACTGGATCACTCGACTCTGTGCAATTTTCCAGTGTTTTGCTCGAACCCGGCTACGGCGGTTCTCCGTCCTAATCGAGCTCGTCAGAGAGGGCCTTCAGGATCGAGCCCGCTGCCATCTCTCCAAGTAGTTTGTAGGTGGGGCCTGTCCAGTGGAAGCGATCGCCCTTTGCGAGACGGCGTTTGTCGGCGAGGAGGGTGTAGAAATCGTTCACGGGAACCTCGGCTGCGACCATCACCTTGGCTGCCATGCGGTTGTGTTCCACGATGATGGGGTTGATTTCGGCATCGAATTCGAGGCGGTCATCCTTGGCGGTGACGGGCGTGCTGCTGGCCCAGATGAGTTTTGCATCGGGGAGCTTTGCCTTGAGAATCCCGACATAGGCGCTGGTGAGCGGTTCGAACGTTCCGGGCTTGATGCGGCCCTCGGTCCAGCCGTGCAGTCCCATGTTGAAGTGCACGAGGTCGTAGGGTCCGTTCTTATCGAGGACGGCCGCGAGCAGTTTGTTCGTACCCTCGGACTGCCAGTGCGGGTTCACCCACGCGTCGACGTAGGCTTTCCCTTCCAGCGCTTTGGCGATGCTCCGGAAGTAGCCATTGAGGATGGAGTCGCCGATCAGCAACACGCACGAGCGTTCGGGATCGTGGCGCTTGGCGCGATCGAGTCGCCAGCCTTTGCCGTTGGCCTGCAAGCGTGCGTCGGGCTCCTTGGCCTTGGCGGGGTCCGGTTTCTGCGGCCGGATGCTGAGGGTGGCAGGCCGGTCGGTGATCTTTAGGCCGGTGATGGTGACGAGCCCTTGAGGATCTACTTTGCTCACCCCTCCTGCTGAGCCAAAGGTCCAATTGAAGACGGTGCCAGGTTCGAGTTTGAAAGTTTGCAGGCGACGCAAGGTGACATCGGAGCGGGCTGCGGATGGAATCTCAAATCTCGTTTCCAGCTCGCTTGCGGAAATCAGGAACAGCGACATTTGAAAATCGTCCGCAGCGTCCTTGAGCGTCTTCCAGCGGAAGAAGGCGTTGATCTGTCCCGATTCGGCGCTGTCCAGATGATCGGGCCAGGGGAGAGGAGAATTCGTGGAGGCCTTGGTGAACACCGGATAGGCTTCGTTCTTCCGGACACCGAGCCAGTCGAAGGAATCGATGAGGTCATTGGTCTCCTTGATTTTCGCGGAGTTGTTGCCGTGACCGAACGGTCCCCAGTAGAACAGGAAGGCGTACCTGCGGTCGTTCATTGCCTTGGCGAACCGATCATGTCCCGCAGACCATCGATCGTTCTGCGCCGAGTAGTCGATGCAGATCGGCGGATCGGGTAAAACCACGCCCTCAGGAACCGATTGCGCCGGGAAATATAGGCGTGCGGATGCATGTTCGACGCCAGCAGGGACATTGGCTTTGATGGCCGCGAAAACATCACCGTGCCTCAGTCCGATCCCGAGTGTGCCACTTCCGCCCATCGAGTTTCCCGAGAGGTAGACGCGATTCGGGTCGATCCGGTAGTGTTTGATCGCCCACGCCACCGTGGCCATGACGCGCTTCTCAACCGGCACCGTGTCGGCACCGGAGTTGCGGGCGACCAAGCCCTTGTCCCCGGAATGCATCCCGCCCCACCACCAGTCTCCCTTGTTCTTGCGGCAGTCGAGGTAGAGTGCGTAGTGATCATCCGGTGAGCGGTAGATGTCGTGGTTGCCGACAGTCTTCGTACAGTCGACGCAGGAGAAGACATCGTGACCGGCCGAATGCAGCACGACATACAAGGGCGCATTCTCCCGATCGGTCTTTGGGTGCACGACGACAAAGCTGTCTTCCTGAGGTGCTGGATACCCCCAGTCCGGACTCACCCCGTGTCGGAAGATCTCCATGGAGCGACCGTTGATGATGATGTCCTCTTCGGTGGGATGTTCAGTGGGCGGCCAACCGAACACCGATAGCTTGAACACTGCGAGGAGAACGAGGGTGATGGATAGAGTCTTCATTCGATGATGACGGCAGACTAACATGCTCACGGACAAGCTTCGAGACATCCGAATATCTTATCTGCCCCGGCGCGCGGCTCCGATCACTCCCAGAACAACTTATCAAAGCGGATGGCGAAGAGTCTTGCCCCGCCCTCGAGGTCGAAGCGGAGCGACACCGGCTTCGAGACATGCTCGTCGAGCTTGAACCCGTCCGTCCATTCGACCGGCTGCCGGACCTTAAGGCCACCGGTGACCTGATGGCTGGTCTTGATGAGCTTGCCCACCCATTGGTCGATGGTGCTCTCCTCCCATTCGATACGCTCGCCGACCAACTGGTGGTCTGACCAGGTCGCGCGGCCATCTTCCGAGTGCTTGAGGTAGATTTTTCTGCCCCGGCGCTTGTCCGGATGCGGCTCGCCTTGCAGACTGAACATCAGGACGGTCCCGTCCATCGCGACGTCCAGGACTCCAAAGACGACTTCCTCGTCGCGGATCTCGAAGAACGATTCAGCATCGCCCGTGATCCGGGCGATCTCGGCCTGGTCTGGCCACCCGCCAGGCTGCTGCGCAGAGCACTCCGGCGCTGGAAATGTGACGCAAAGCGATGCGACTGCGGCGGCAATGGTTGTGGAGCGATGTTTCATCGGGGGGCTTTGAGTATGGATAATCGGACGGGACGCAGGCTAACAGATTTCATCTGTCTTCGTTAGCTCCTGGAATTTTCTTTTAGGCTTAGGTGCTTGGGGGCGCTGTTGAGGGGATCGGAGAGGGGATCGGAGAGGGGATCGGAGAGGGGATCGGAGAGGGGATCGGAGAGGGGATCGGAGAGGGGAGTGATTTTATTGTCTTCCTGTGCTCCCCTTGGCGAAGGGGACCTTCATCCTTTCTTGAGGAGCAGATCTTTGAATTCCACAATCATTCCTTTGTTATGCAGTTGGAGTCCGATGAATCCTCTGCGGAGTTGCTTACCGTTCAGTTTATCGGTGAATTCGGATGAGAGTTTGTTATTGATGAAGAACAGGAAATCATATTACGGGGAGCCGAGGATGATGTGCAAGCGATTGCTTTCGAGATCGTAACACGCGTAGATTCCCAGTCCGCCTTGCCAAGGTCTTTTTTGGCAGCGGTTTTTTTAGATCACCAAGCATCTTACCTGTTAGTCTTCGCCGAAGATGAGAGTCCGGCCGTCGCCGAGGGGGATTTTTTTGAGCAGCCAAGCGTGGCTTTGGTAGGAGCACTCTTGCTCGGCGTCGGTGGCGTCTCTTTTCTGGTTGAACCAGTTCAGGTTCGGTTCGTCGTCGAGGAACCATTTTTTGATGGCCTGCCAGGTAACAAGTAGCGGGCTGTTTGTTGTCCCTTGGGCGAGAGGTGGAGAAAAGCGGCAGCTATGAAATCGAGAGCTTTGAAGATCTCGAAGTTGCGCTTGGTGGTGTGGTGGCGTTTGGAGAGATAGACGACGCTCTTGCTGGTGGGGTTCCAGGTGGTCTTCTGGAGAAAGAACTGGTCCCTCAACTGAATTGAAAGTGATGGTTAAACAGGATGGAAATCGATTCGCCACTAAATCGCCAAAAAGAGTCGCCAAAATCAGCTTTTAAATCGCCAGAAATCACTTATCTTGTCTCTCTAAGGCAATGAAAAACAGGGAATTAAAGGCCGATCCGTTCGCTGGGGGTGAAGAGGTCATCAGGCGGGTTTCGGTCTGTGGCTCCATAGTGGACAAGGGGTTGGAGGCGTTTGGATAGAAAGCCCCGGGATTTTGTCGCCACTAATTCGCCGATTGGTAGGTATTCTTTTTGGGCTGCACTAGCGAGAAATGATCTAGAAGAAGGCAATAGAGGTGGTGTGGATATGAGGTGGACATCATCGATGATCGGCATGAGGTGATAGCCGAACTCCTCAACCGAATCGGAGTCTCCTCGGATGAATAGTTCACATTCATCCAAGACATCGTTTGCTACCCGATGATAAATAGTATTGAAATATAAGTGTTTCATGGTGAACATGAGTAGTTTCGAAATCGAGTGATGCAGTAAAATGGGTTCGAATCCAATACCCTGGGCCCTTTTTATAAAGGGGCTGCCCAGTAGATTGGTAGCTGGGCTGAATCAGGGGAAATGGACAGTTCAAAACTGTATGACGGAAAAAGTGTGGTGGCCAAATAATGGCCGAAATAGTGGACAAAAAATTGCTAATTTTAACCAATTAGTAAGAAATTGGGGGTGTTTTTCTTGTGTAACCCACTGATGATCAGATTTATAGTTGGCTTTTAACCAATTGGTCCTGGGTTCGAGTCCCAGTCTGCGTACTTTTTCTTTTCCCAAAAACGCCGTGATCATCACGTCACTTTTTATTTACCCTGATCTCGGACCATAAAGAAGCCGACTGGGACGAGAACCCCGCGAAGCAACGGGATCGAAAACCTCTTCGTTTTGACGAGGTAACATCGCATGGCGAAACCTATGTTGTTTGGTCGGAGCAGCGCGGAGACAGTCCCAGTCTGCTTACTTCTATGACTTGTGTAGTCCTAACGGGGTAGCGGGTTGCTTTTTAACCTGGGGCAGAAGAGAGGTGCTGAAACCATCTGGAATCCAAATTTTAGGTTCCAACACGCATCTTTTTCTAGCCGCTGTTTGGCCATCAAATGCGAATTCTGGCCCAGCTTTTGCTTATAAGGATCATTTTGATGATAAGCTCATCCGATATGGAAGCTAGGGATGGGGGCGGCCTTCCTCACCGCTCACGCTGGGATTGTGTTGGATGATTTCGAGAATACGGCAGCCTACCTCAAGAGTTGGCTGGCTGTTCTAAAAGTAAAAGAGAACCGTCGTTGGATTGTCGAGGCTGCGAGCCAAGCTCAAAAGGCAGCGGAGTATATCCTGAGCTGCTGAGGCTGTCGTTCGTGAGTCTCTCCCGCTTTCCTTCGGTACTTGGATGGGACGTGGTTCCTTACGTTCTGCACTTTCTAATTGACGCTTTGTAAGCGGTCCTTATAAAGTTATTTCATGATTGGTTCCCCGGTGGCTTCTGAATTGCTTTCAAAGATTAACGAACGCCGTGTCCTGGAGTTCGTGCAGCGAAATGGGCCAGCCTCGCGCGCTGTGATGGCCCGGGGCAGCGGGATGAGCGCGCCGACGGTTTCGAAGGCGGTTGTCTCTCTGATTCGAAACGGATTTCTGGAGGAAACGGAAGCGTCGGAAGCGGGGTTCGGTCGTCCGGGGAAGTTGCTGCAACTCTCGGAGCACAAGGCCAATGTGCTCGGAGTTGTCATTGATGCCGATACCTGTTGGGTCGGAAGGGCCCGGCTCGACGGCGTCGTGGCGGAGGAACAATCCATTTCCTTTCGCACTCCCAAATCTTATGACGGCCTTCTACAGGCAGTGATCAATGGGCTTGGTGAGATCACCGGGCAGGTGATGGATGATTTGAGCGAGCGGTTTCGGGGAGTTGGTCTCAGTGTTCCAGGGCTCTTCAACTCCCGGGTCGGAGAAACGGTGATGTCGCCGAATCTCCACCTATTGGACGGACAACGGCTCGCCTCCGATCTCTCCATTGAAATCGGCCTGCAATGCATCGCTTTGCAGGAATCCCATGCTCTTTGTGTCGGCGAGCGCATGTATGGGGCGGCCCGGGGAATGAATGATTTTGCGATGCTCGATGTCAGCACGGGGCTGGGGCTTGGTATTGTGAGCGGAGGCCACTTGCTCACCGGCAATAGTGGTATGGCAGGTGAGTTGGGGCACATCACGGTCGTTCCTGACGGGCAGCGATGCGGCTGCGGAAATCGCGGCTGCCTCGAAACCGTCGCCACAGACACCGCCTTTGCACGGCTGATTTCGAAGGAGCTCGGCCGGAAGGTTGGGGTTCAGGAAGCGCTCGCGGCACTCGCTGTGAATGGCACTGAAAAGGTGATTGAGCAGACTGTCGATTATCTCGCGATTGCGGTCGCGACGGTGATCAACATTTTCAACCCCGCAACGCTCTTTCTCCATGGGCAGCTCATGAATTCCGACCCGGCGATTTTCAAACGTGTGATGAGGCAGGCGAAGAAACGAACTCTTTCGCCTTCGTTCAAAGATTGTCGGATTCTCCAGTCGCAGGGAAATAAGCGCCTCGGAGCAGTCGCCGGAATCATCGATCATTTAGCCAATGAGTTGGCTCCTGCATTTGCCACGATCGACAATGGAAATGCCGAACTCCCATGATGGGGAACCTCTGAACTCGAGAAGAGGATAGGCGGCATGGCCGACAACCTCCCCTCAGTCTAATCCGCCATACACCCAACCCCATGACCCGCCTCCCACTTGCCCTTCTCGCCATCTGCCTTGTTTCAAGCGCCGCCGCAGCGCCACTACTCGACAAGCGAAAACAACTCGAAGCACAGAGCTTCTGGGCGAACCGCGATTTTGATTGGTTCGAAGCGAACATCCCTTTCTTCGAGTGCCCGGACGCTGAGATCAACACCACCTACTACTACCGCTGGGAACTCGTCACCCGCCACATTATCTACGGCTCGCCCAACAGCGGCTACTCCTTCACCGAGTTCGCCAACCGCCCGTTCTGGTCCGGCGCCTACGGGGGGATCGCCTGTCCCTCGGGTCACCAGATCTATGAGATCCGCTGGCTCAAGGACCCCGAGTTCGCGCGCGACTTTTTGCACTACTGGTTCCGCACCCCGGGCGCCCAGCCGCGCAACTACTCATCGTGGCTCGCCGACTGTGCGGTCGCCGTCGATCACGTCCACCCGAATAAGGCCTTCCTCGTCGACCTGTTGCCCGACCTCGAGAAACACCACGAGGCCTGGCGGGGGCGGCAGTGGGTCGATGAGATGGGCATGTTCTGGCAGACCGGACACGACGACGGCATGGAGTTCAACATCAACAGCCGCCAGACCAAGGACATCCTCCGCGGCGACCGCGCCTTCCGCCCCACCTTCAATACCTACATGTGGGCCGACTTGAACGCCCTCGCCGAAATCGCCGAGATGGCAGGGGATTCTGACAAAGCCTCCAGCTACCGCAAACAGGCAGCCGCCCTGAAGACCCTCGTGCAGGAGAAGCTGTGGGATCCGAAACGGCAGTTCTTTTTTCCGATGTCCTCGGGCGAGGAGACCGACAAGGAAGGCAACGTCGTCAAAGCGCACACCCTGACCTACGAGAGCGGCAAGTTCGCCGGCAGCGAACACGGTAGGGAACTTCACGGTTACGTCCCCTGGGCCTTCAACCTGCCTGACCCAGGCAAGGAGTCTGCATGGAAGTTTCTCATGGACCCTTACTATTTCAAGGCGCCCTTCGGTCCGTCCACCACCGAACGAAACGACCCGATGTTTCTCCTGCAGAAAGGTTGCTGCTGGTGGAGCGGACAATCCTGGCCCTTCGCCACTACCCAGACACTCAAGGCGATGGCCAACGTCCTGCACAACTACCCGCAAGAGTTCATTTCCCGTGGGGACTACGCCGATCTGCTGCACACCTTCGCCATCTCCCACCGCAAGGACGGCAAGCCCTACATCGCCGAGGCGCTCCACCCCGACACCGGATCGTGGGAGGGACACGACATGCGTAATCGCAGCGAGCACTACTTCCACTCCAACTTCAACGACCTCGTCATCACCGGCCTTGCCGGTTTGAAAGCTGATGGCGGCGATACCTTGACCATCGATCCGCTCGCACCCGACTCATGGGACTACTTCGCGCTCGATTCGATTGCCTACCAGGGTCATGAATTGGCAATTTGCTGGGATAAAAAGGGCGACCGCTACGGCCACGGAGCCGGCCTGCACGTGCTTGTTGACGGCAAAATGGTCGCCAGCTCGCCGGAACTCGGGAAGCTTGAAGTCAAACTCCCAGCCGCCCGCGAGGTGCCACTGAATGACGAAACGCGCTTCAACTACGCGGTGAACAACGACGGCGACTATTTCCCGTCCTACGACGCATCGCATACCGGCCCCGGAAGTTCCCTGGCAATGATCCACGATGGCCAGTATCGCTACGACACTCCACCGACCAACCGCTGGACCAGCGTCGGCTCCGGGGACGAGGCCGATTGGGTCTCGATCGATCTGGGGATGCACCGCCCGATCGACACCATCAAGCTGTTCCTCCTCGACGATGGCGAAGGCGTCGTCGCCCCCTCGCGCTTCGAACTGCAACACTGGGACGGCAAGGCCTGGGTCGAAATCCCCGGACAGAATCGCAACCCGAAGACCCCGGCCGGTGGTCGTCCCAATACAATCTCGTTCGCAGAAACGCCGCTGCAGCGCCTGCGCGTCGTCCTGCACCGCCCGGAAGGGGCAAGCGGCACCGGGATCACCGAGTTCCAAGCCTGGGGATCTGGAACAACTCCATACCAAACGCCGCCGCCAGCTGCGGGCAACCTCTCCACCAACACCAACGGTGCAGAATTCCCCAAGGCGTCCGCCTCCTTCCACGACCGGTACGGCGGGGTTCCAAAGTCGGCCATCGACGGCAGGATCATTTTCCTCTCCAACCCGGTGAACCGCTGGACTACCTACGGATCGCCCAACGAGACCGATTGGCTGGAGGTCGACTTTGGAAAATCCAAGACATTTTCCCGGGTCGAACTCCATATCTACGACGACCGCGGGGGAGTCCAGGCACCAACCAGCTACAAGGTCCAATACCTATCCGGCGACCGCTGGGTCGATGTCAACGACGTGAAGAAGTCGCCAGAAAAACCAAAGGGAAGCGCCAAAAACAGCGCGACCTTCGAAAAGGTGACCTCACAGAAGATCCGCGTCGTCTTCACCAACTCAGGCAAAGCGCGCAGTGGGCTTACCGAATTTGAAGTCTGGGAAAAATGAGCTCCCAATTAATTCCATCACCTTGACTAAGAAACATTTCATGAAAATTCGAACTCTTCCCATCTCGCTGATCGCCGTTGCCGTCGTCTCTGTCGTGCTGTCGGTTTTTGCGGCGCCCAAAGCTAAACCCGAGCCGAAAGCGGGCGCGATCCGTGTGCTGTTTCTCGGCCACGAGAGCGAGCACCACAACAGCAACAAGTTTTACCCGATGTTGGCCAAGGGGCTTGGGCGGGATGCCATCTACTTTGATTATGTCACCAATGTTGAGGAGGCGCTCGGTGACGCAGCGTATCTCAGCAAGTTCGACGCGGTCCTGCTGTATGCGAACCATGGGGAGATCACACCCGGGCAGTGGAAAAATTTGAAGAGCTATGTCGAGAACGGCGGCGGCTTCGTGCCGGTGCATTGTGCGAGCTGGTGCTTCGGCAACGAGCCGGGTTTCGATCAATTGGTGGGCGGCCGTTTCGACAGCCATAAGACCGGCACGTTCACCGCCAAGGTGGTCGATGCTCGGCATCCGGCGATGGCTGGAGTGACGGAGTTCGAGGCCTGGGACGAGACCTACAAACACAAGAATCACAACGAGAAAGACCGAACGGTCCTGATGGCACGCGAGGTCGCAGGGAAGGATGACAACATCACGGAACCCGAGCCGTGGACCTGGGTGCGGACCCAAGGTAAGGGGCGCGTCTTCTACACCGCATCGGGACACGACGAGCGGGTGTGGAAACAGCCGGCCTTCCACCAGTTGCTCAAGGCGGGGATCCTGTGGTCGGTGGGCGATGCGAGGAAGCAGTCGTATGAAAAGTTCATCGCCGACCGCGCGCCGCTGAAATATGAGAAGCGCGACAACATCGCCAACTACGAGAAGCGCCCCGAGCCGTTGCTCTACCAGTTCCCGCTCTCCGCGAAGGACAGCATGGAGTACACTCAGGCGCCGGTTGGCTTCCGGTTGGAGCTGTTCGCCAGCGAGCCCGACATCATCAACCCGATCGGCCTCGCCTGGGACGAGCGCGGTCGCCTTTGGGTCGCCGAGACGGTCGACTACCCGAACGAGATGACGCCCGATCGGGTGGGCAACGACAAGATCAAGATCCTCGAAGACACCGACGGCGATGGTAAGTGCGACAAGGTCACGGTCTTTGCCGACGGCCTGAACATCCCGACTTCGCTGACCTTCTCACGCGGCGGGATCATCGTCGCCCACGTACCCGATTTTCTGTTCCTGAAGGACACTGACGGCGACGACAAAGCCGACGTGCGCGAGGTGTTGACGACCGGGTGGGGGATTGGAGACACGCATGCCGGTCCGTCGAATCTACGTTATGGGTTCGACAACTGGATCTGGGGCACAGTGGGATATTCGTCCTTCAACGGCACGGTCGGCGGCGAGCAAAAGCGTTTCGGATCCGGCGTGTTCCGTATGAAGCCGGACGGATCGCAGTTGGAGCTTATGCACCAATTCAACAACAACACCTGGGGGCTCGGTTTCAACTCGGCCGGTGACGTGTTCGGTTCTACTGCTAACAATAATCCCAGTTTCTTCTGCGGCATCCGCGCCACCGCCTACGGTGAGGGGAAGAAGGGAATGAGTGCGAAGATGATCGCGCCGGACCGCTCGTTCCACCCGATCACGCCGAACATCCGTCAGGTGGATGCCTTCAATAACTACACCGCTGGTGCCGGCCAGACCGTGGCGACCTCGGCGGGATTCCCTGAGTCGTTCCGCGAAAAGGTGGCGTTCATCGGCGGGCCGACCGGGCATCTCTTAGGGAAATATCATCTCTCCCGCGATGGCTCGGGCTATAAAGCCAAGAACGGCTATGCGTTCCTGGCCTCGGCCGACGAGTGGTTCTCGCCGGTGTCGGCGGAGGTCGGTCCAGACGGGAATCTATGGGTGGCCGATTGGTATAACTTCATCATCCAGCACAACCCCACACCAAGCAAAGGCCGCGCTGGCTATGACGCGAAGAACGGCAAGGGGAATGCGCACATTAACCCGAACCGCGACCGCGGACACGGGCGGATCTACCGCGTGGTGTGGGACAAGGCACCGGAGGCGAAGATTAAATCACTGGCCGGCGCGAGCGAGGCTCAACTTGTGGCGGCGATGGACAGCGATAATTTGTTCTGGCGCCAGACGGCGCAACGGTTGTTGGTCGATAGCGGCAAGAAGGGTGCGGCGGCAGGATTGAAGTCGAAGGTCAAGGCTGGCGGTGCCGGGTCGATTCAAGCGCTGTGGAGTTTGAGCGGGCTTGGTGAGCTCGACGCAGAGACGCACCAGCTGGCGCTGTTGAGCAAAAATCCCGCGCTGCGCCGTAACGCGATCACCGCCTTGGGCAACGACGCGGCGGCGCTGCAGTTGTTCTTCGATACTGCGGTGGTGCAGGATCCGGACCTGATCGTGCGCCTCGCCGCCTTTAACAAGTTGGTGGAGTTTGAGAATAAGGAGACGGTCGCGCTGGCGGCTCAACAGTTGATCACCGAGCCGGCCAATGCCGCAGACGTGTGGCTGTCGCAGAGCCTGCGCAACGCCGGGGCGGGAGCGGTGAAGAAAGGACCTTCGTCGCTTGGCAAGGAGCTAATCGCCAACGGGTCGTTCGAGGAACTGGCTGGTGATATGCCTGTCGGATGGGGCGTCCGCACCTTTCGGGGAACGGCGCAACATCGGGTGGCGGACATGGCCCGGACGGGCAAGCGCTCGATCGAAATCTCCGCCGAAAAGGCCGCTGAGTTTGGCGTCCGTATCGATGTCCCGGTGGATCGGAACGCGGAGTACGAACTCAGCGCTTGGATCAAGACCGAAAAGGTGGCCGGTGGAGGGCGCGGCGCACAGTTGTACATCAGTGATCACCCAGGCAGTAAGGCCGTGAAAGGGACGAAAGATTGGACGCAGGTGAAAATGCGTATCGAGACGGGTTCCGCAAAGTCGATCAGCATCAATTGCCTGCTAGGCGGCTGGGGCACTGCCACCGGCAAGGCGTGGTGGGACGACGTCAGTCTGCGCAAGGTCGAGTATGAGATCATCGCGAGTGACGAGCCTGAGGTCGTCAAAGGCGATGTGGCGCGCGGTAAGAAAATCTTCATGACGCACCCGATCGCCGCCTGCACCCGTTGCCACGTCGTGAACGGAGCTGGCGGTCCGATCGGTCCAGCTTTGGACACCATCGCGACGCGCAAACAAGAGGACTATATCTTGCAGAGCCTCGTCGATCCGGGAGCGACCATCGCGGAGGGTTTCCAGGGCAAGGTGTCGCCGATGCCGCCGATGGGTGTGCTGCTGAAACCGCAAGAGTTGGCCGACGTGATGGCCTACATCCTGACCCTGAAGTAAAGAAACCATCCAGGCCCGAGAACTCATAAAGCTGAATGAAGACTAGAAAATTTAACCCTGCATTGGAGGTGCGCTGCCCGTAGCGGGTGGCAGTCCTTCGGACGTTCGGTAAGAAGAAACACATGAGAAATATACCTATCCTGGCAACGGCCGCTGTGCTTGTAGGCTTCGCGACGTTGCAGAGCCTGAGTGAAACGGAGGATGTTGCCGAGACAACGGAACCTTTCACCATCGCGGTTTTGCCCGACACCCAGTTTTACTGCGACACCCGACTCAAGCTATCTGCCAAGTGGGGCAATGGAGACTTACGGCGCTACTTCTTTGAGCAAACGAAATGGGTCCGCGACAATCAGGAGCGGCTCAACATCGCCTTTCTCGTCCACGAAGGAGATATCGTGCAGGCGGACGCTCCCGAGGAATGGGCCATCGCAAAGGAAGCAATGTCTGTATTAGACGGGAAAGTGCCCTATTGCATGTGCCTGGGAAACCATGACATGGGTTTTGAGAAGGCGGACAATAAGTATGGCGGCAATATCGGTGTCAACCGGACCACGCATTTCAACACCTACTTTCCTCGCGAGAAATTCGCAAAACGACGCGAGTTTGGCGGCACTTGCGATCCGGATCGCCACGACAATTCCTGGTATCACTTCGAGGAAGCAGGGATGAGCTTCCTTATTGTAGCTCTTGAATGCAAACCGCGCGATGAAGTGCTGGCGTGGGCTAACCAGGTGGTCGCCAAGCACCCTGACCACCGTGTCATTGTCCTGACGCACGCCTATATGGACGCGAACAAGTCGAGAAACACCGGGGGAATGAAGGCCAAAGGCAACACCGGCGAGCAGACGTGGCAAAAGTTCGTTAAGAAGCACAAGAACATCTTCATGGTTCTCTGCGGTCACCACACGGGAGAGGCCGTTCGCACAGACGCCGGAGATCACGGCAACCAGGTCCACCAGATCTTGTGCGACTACCAGCACCTGAATAACGGGGGAGAATCATGGCTGCGTTACATGGTCTTCAAACCGGAGACGAACAAGATCAGCATCTACACCTACAACCCCGCACTCGACAAATTCAAAAACGGACCTTCCAGCAGGTTCGACTTGGACTATCCCATGGCACTGCTTCCCAAAGCTAGGACTGCCAATGCTCCGGATAAGACTAATCCGGTCAAAGCATTGGCGGATCGCGTCCGCGGGTCTGTGAATAGTCAGCCGCTCAGATTTCCTAATCAGCATTGGGTTCGAGGAGCGTATTATGCGGGGCTGATGGCCATGTATGAAAGCACGTCGGACCGTGCCTATCTGGATGATTGCATGGCATGGGGGAAACAGGTTTCCTGGCGGATTAAGGAACAGGGGGGAGGGCCGTATGAAAGCGGTGCCTATCCGCTGATTTGCGGCCAGATTTGGTATGGGTGTTATCAGGCTGAGGGCGATAAAATGATGATGCGGCCCACCCTTGCGTTTCTCGAAGACCCAAAGGTTGAGAATCCATTGTCCGCCCCCGGGAAATGGTATTTGGAAAACACGGGACATCGCTTTGTGGATGGGCTGTTTACCGCACCTCCGGCGCTCGCGATGCTGTATCAAATGACGGGGGATGAAAAGTATGTGAATTGGATGGATGCCTGTTTCTGGGATGTGCATGGAGAAATTTTTGACCACGATGCGGGCCTGTTCTATCGGGACGCACGTTCCATTCCCCGGAAGACGAAGAACGGGAAAAAAGTGTTGTGGTCCCGGGGCAACGGATGGGCGTTTGGCAGTTTGACCCGAATCCTGAAGCATCTTCCTGGCGAGCATCCCAGTTACCCAAAGTACAAATCTCTGTATATGAAAATGGCCGAGTCATTGGCCAAGCGACAACAAGCCGATGGGTTCTGGCGAAGCAACCTTGATGATCCTGAACAATATACAATGAAGGAAAGTAGTGGAACGGGGTTCTTCTGCTACGGCATCACCTGGGGAATCAATAATGGGATCTTAAACAGAGAGCGTTTTCTTCCTGTTGCAAGGAAGGCATGGACTGCGCTTGCTTCGGTTGTAAACGAAGACGGCAAGGTCGGATGGAGTCAACCCGCCGGCGGTGGTCCCGGCAAAGTTGCGGAAGCAGACACCTCGAAATTTGCTACCGGTATCTTCCTTCTAGCCGCCAGCGAAATTTATCAACTCGAGCTGAAATAATGAAAAGACGTGAATTTTTGAATAAGCAGTGGTTGCGACAGCGGCTTCTCCGGAATCGAAGCACAAAAGCAAAATCATGAAAAATCACAAAACCTTTTGCCCGGCATCCCTGTGCATCGCCCTTACAGCATTGACTATCGTTGCGGCGGCTGACAGCCAACCCAACATCATCGTTTTATTCGCCGACGACCTTGGCTACGGAGAATTAAGCTGCCAGGGAAATCCGGAAATCCCGACGCCGCATATCGATTCAATCGCAAAGAATGGCGTGCGCTTTACCGCAGGCTACGTGGCGGGCCCCAACTGCAGCCCCTCCCGGGCAGGTCTCCTCACCGGGCGCACCCCGACGCGCTTCGGCTACGAGTTCAACCCCACCGGACCGCTCAATGAAGAACCCGGATTCGGCTTGCCCGCCGGAGAGATCACGATAGCCGAAGCCCTCCACGACGGAGGTTACACCACCGGCTTGATCGGCAAATGGCACCAGGGCGGCACCGCAATGTTTCACCCCTTTCGACATGGCTTCGATGAGTTCTTTGGCTTCACTCACGAAGGCCACTACTTTGTTCCCCCGCCCTGGGATGGTGTGGAAACCTTGCTTCGCCGCAAGACCCTTCCTGGCGGCGGCAAAGGCACCTGGACTGGGAAAAAGGGCCTGAGCTACCACACGTTATTGAACTCCAATGAGCCTGACTACGACGCCAACAACCCCATCGTCCGTGGCGGCCAACCGGTGGAGGAAACCGAGTACCTCACCGACGCGCTCACTCGCGAAGCAGTCGACTTCATCGATCGTCACGACGACAAACCGTTCTTTCTCTACCTCGCTTACAACGCGGTCCACAGCCCCCTTCAGGGAGCGGACGCTTACATGGAGAAGTTCGCCCACATCAAGGATCTCCACCGTCGCATCTTCGCCGCCATGCTGGCGAACATGGACGACAGCGTCGGTGCGGTCATGGAGCAACTCCGAAAATCCGGGCTCGAAGAAAACACAATCGTCTTTTTCCTCAGCGACAACGGCGGCCCAACCAAAGAACTCACCTCCTCGAACCTTCCCTTGCGCGGTTCCAAAGGGCAGATGTATGAAGGTGCGATCCGAGTGCCGTTCATGGTTCAGTGGAAAGGCAAAATTCCTGCTGGCGGGGTTTATGAAAAGCCCGTCAGCTCCTTCGATATCTTTGCGACCGCGGCAGCAAACAGCGCTGGAGTTACCGCCCCGAAGCAAGTCGAAGGGGTGGATCTGATTCCTTATCTTACCGGCGAAAACGAAGGGACTCCCCACGAAACCCTCTTCTGGCGTCAGGGCGGAAGGACGGCGCTGAGACACGGCGATTGGAAGCTGGTTCGAATGGGCGGAAAATTCGAACCGGGCAAAGCGAAATGGGAACTCTACGATCTCTCGAAAGACATCTCTGAAGAGAACAACCTAGCCGCCGCCGAGCCCGAGCGCCTGGCTGAATTGATCGAGATATGGGAGAAGCACAACAGTGAAATGAGCGACCCATTGTTTTGAAAATGAAAAAAGATCACGATCATCCTCTGGAATCAGAAATGGAACAGGCGCAGGTGCCGGTTCTGGCCGGCATTCCTGTAATCAAACAATTGAGACGTTTATCTGCGATCTTCTGCTTGATCGTAGTTGCTGCAACCACAAGCGGGTATGCTGCCGACGAATACGACGTCGTCGTTTACGGCGGGACCCCCGGCGGCATCACGGCGTCCATTTCCGCGGCCCGGGAAGGGGCGTCGGTCATCCTGCTGGAGCAGACCCGACACGTGGGTGGGCTGACCACGAGCGGCTTGAACCGCGACGAATGCAACCACCTGGATCGCCAAACGTTGGGTGGCCTTTGTGAGCAGTTTCTTGAAGAGGCCGTCAAGCGGAGCGACGGCAGGTGGACAGAGGGCAGTAGCCGCACCTGGCAGTCCGGAATCGCCGAGCGGGTTTTCCTCGAAATGCTGGAGAAAGCCGGTGTGAAGGTGCGATACGAGCAGCTCCTGGATCAGGTCGAGAAAGACGGCACCCGAATCACCGAGCTTCGTGTTCAGGGCGGCGAGAGCTACCGGGCGAAGGTCTACATCGACACCACCTACGAAGGCGATCTCATGGCCAAGGCCGGGGTGTCCTACGCCATCGGGCGCGAGTCCGCAGATCAATATGGCGAATCGATTGCCGGCGTCCGTTATCTCGACGACAAGGTCGCCATCTCGCCCTTCGATGACGACGGTAAACTGCTCTTTGGCGTGATGCCAGGTAAGCCGCCGGAAGCCGGTTCCGCAAGCAAGGTGCCGATCTGCTACAACGTCCGCCTGAATCTTACTACAAACGAGGCCAATAGGGTCCCGATCGAGAAACCGGACGGCTACGATCCGATGCAGCACGAATTGCTGGCTCGCGCTCTCGAGGCGGGCCTGTTTAAAAATCTCACGGCCATCATCGGCCTCTACCCAATGGGCGACAGCGACAAGAGAGAGCTGAACAATCGCCAGTTTTCGATCGTGTCCATGAGCATCCCGGGTGCCCAGACCCCATGGGCTGAGGCCAGCTTCGAAGAGCGGGAAGCGATTCACAAAAAATACCGGGACTACACCCACGGAATGCTTTGGTTCCTGAAATCGGATCCCCGCGTCCCCGAGCACATTCGCGACGAGATGGCGCCATATGGGTTCTGCAAAGACGAGTGGGCCGACAACGACCATTGGCCATACTATCTCTACATCCGCGCGGCCCGTCGGATGCAGGGGGAAATCATCCTGACCGAAGCCGACATCATCGACGATCGGGACAAGGAAGATGTGATCCACGTCGGCTCTCACTTCATCGACTGCCACCACGCGGCACGTTACGTTTCCGACTCGGGCCACATCATCAACGAGGGACGGATCTGGAAAGTGGGGACGCGGTTTGACATTCCCTATCGCGCCATCACACCGAAGGCCGGCGAGTGTTCCAATTTGTTGGTGCCAGTGTGCGCCTCTGCCAGTCACGTCGCCTTCTGCACCATCCGCTTGGAACCGACATGGATGCAAATGGGCGAGGCGGCCGGGATCGCTGCGGCAATGGCCGGCAAGTCAGGGAAATCGGTGCAGGCGGTCGACGTCAAATCGCTGCAGGCTCGCTTGCTGGAGTTAGGCATTCCGCTCGAGCATCCCGAAGGTCCGATGGCCTATGAAAAGAAGCACGGCAAACCCAGGACGTTCGCGCCCGACGATGTGGTGAAGGAATTCTTCGCCAGTGCCGATAAGAATGGAGATGGGATGGCATCGAAGTCCGAATGGGATTCGGCGAGACCCACATGGAAGTGGCTCTTTGTCCATATCGACAAAGACAAAAACGGACAGCTCGACCGGGCCGAGTACAAAGCATTCCAGGATTTCAAAAAGGAGAACCCTGACTGGCGAGGAACGCTGGAATCTCAGTAACTCAAGAGGAGAATCTAGGATTCGGTCAATCGGTCAAAATTAAAATTACCATGAGGCAAAAAATGAAAAGTGTAACAGCAATTACAGCGCTGGCAGTAATCGCGGTAATTGCATGTGGTGTAACCCGGGCAGCAGAAGAGAAACCCAACATCATCTTCTTCCTGGTCGATGACCTGGGGCAGCGCGACATCGGTTGCTACGGCAGTGAGTTTCATGAAACCCCATCCATCGATCAGTTAGCGAAGGAGGGCATGCTTTTCACCAATGCCTATGCCACCTGTCATGTCTGCTCGCCGAGCCGCGCCAGCATTTTGACGGGCAAGTATCCCGCCCGGACCAACTTGACGGAGTGGCTCGGTGGACGTCCCGAACGGGATTACGAGCCGCTGCATCACGCGGAAAAGCTGACCGCCTTGCCGGACGAGGAGGTCACCCTCGCCGAAACACTGAAGAGCCATGGCTACGCCACCGCGAACTACGGCAAAGCGCATGTGAGGGTGGACCCGACGACCTACGGCTTCGATGAGGAAATCACGGGATGGGTGCGGTCCTATCACTATCCTTTTGGCGGTGCTTACAATGACAAGCTCCCGGCGAAAGAGGGCGACTACTTCACAGACAAGCTGACCGATGCGGCCTTGGATTTCATTGAGCGGAATCAGGACCAGCCCTTCTTTGTGCATCTCGAACATTTCGCGGTGCATGACCCGATCCAGGGGCGCCCGGACCTGGTGGAAAAGTATCGCAAGAAGCTCGCGGCAATGCCGGAACAGGAGGGGCCGGACTTCATTCTCGAGCCAAATCCGGACGGGCCACCGCTCACGGAGGACGAACTCAAGGCGCTGGCGGAGAACAATGAG
>JBLHUR010000016.1:0-52085 GCA_047629805.1 Akkermansiaceae bacterium
CGTGGTGGAGGCGGTCGTAGTTGCGGTCGAGGGCGAGTTGGATGTCGAATAATTTTCGCACAGCGGGATGCTGCCCGAGAGGGGGACGCTTTCGGAGCGAATCAATGAGCTTTTAGAAAGATTCTTCGAGGCTGCGAGCGGTTAGACGCGTTCGACTTCAAAGGATTCGGTAATCTCGACGAGTCGCGGCGCTTTATGGGGTCATGGATTGAGGTATTTCCGACCAGACACTATTAAGGAAAGAGCAAGCGGGGCGATGAAACCCAATAAGCGCTTTATTAAAGTTTTTTCTTTAGAAAAAGTCGGTCGATTAGTCTGGCGTTAGAAGACGGCTGGCGGTAAGTGTTGATCCATGAAAGGACGTGGAGATACTGGCAGGAAAGCCAACTTGGTTCCCACTCGGAAAGCGATCCTGCCCCTGCTCAAGCGGCAGGGGCCGAGCGACGCCCAAGCCTTGAGCGCGCAACTTGGCATCTCCGCTATGGCCGTTCGGCAGCACCTCTACGCGTTACACGCTCAAAAGCTGGTGACCTACCAAGAAGAACCCCGCCCCATCGGACGGCCCGCCAAGAGGTGGTCTCTGATGCCGGCGGCCGAGTCCCATTTCCCAGACGCCCATGCGGGTTTGACCGTGAGTTTGCTAAACGCGGTCGAAGAGACCTTCGGCCACGAAGGCGTCAAACGCGTCGTGTTGCAGAGCACGCATCAGCAGATTGAGAACTACCGATCCCGCATCTCGGCTCGTGCCTCGCTTCAGAGTCGCTTGAAAACTTTAATTTCCCTCCGTAACGAGGAGGGCTACATGGCGGAAATGCAACGTCAGTCAGACGGTTCCTTTTTTTTGATTGAGAACCACTGCCCGATTTGCGCCGCCGCGAGCGTGTGCCCCGTACTGTGCGATTCTGAGCTTGCGGTCTTTCGTGCGATCCTGGGCGAGGGCGTAATTATTAAGAGGACGGAGCACATGAAGGCGGGGGCTCGCCGCTGCGTTTACCACATCCGCACATCCTCGTGAGGCATCGTTTTCTGATAACGTGAACCCTGGCGTTTTCTTCAACGCCCTTATTTTTATGTTTTCGAACGCTCTCGTGTCGCCCGTCCACGACGACATTTTCTCCTTCTCTACCCATGCCGGGAGTGATTTTCAATTCCTGAATTCCGGCTCTTTCATGAAGCGTCCCAATTCCTCCAAGTCTTGCCGGCACCCGACACGGGAAGTCAGCGACATGTTCTTCAAGTGCGGTAAGCTGATTACGGCTCCCCTCTGATTGATGAGGCGGCTCCGCCATTTACGCTGAAACAGGTAAGTCCTGATTCCCTTGAAATCCTCATCACCGAACCTCTTCGCCGAGGCTTCTGCTATGAGATCAGCCTTGGAGGTGAAGGGGATGCGACGCTCAGTTACACCGTGCCGGAATTAAAAAAACCGGCCGAATGAAAATCTCAAACAAGAGCTGGAAATGATCGAGCTTAATGATGATTTCGCGGGTCCTTAGAGTTTCCCCCCCCCTTTACGAGCTCCTTTTTTCATCTTCACACCGTGGCGAAAGTCGCTAGTTTCAGGCCCTATGAAAAAGTTCATTACCATTCTGTTTTTCGTTTTCGGTTTTGCGGGGATCTCTTTTGCCGAAGTCACTCCGGTGACTGCGGAAAAGGCGGCTGCTGATTTGAAAAAGGACTTGAAGATTGTGGTGGTCGATCTCCGCACGCCGGAGGAATTCGGGGCGGGGCATTTGGCGAAGGCGGTGAACGTCAATTTTTTCTCGGAGGATTTTGAGAAGGAACTGGCTAAGTTGGACCGCACAAAAACTTATGTGATGCATTGCAAGAGTGGTGGGCGTAGCACGCAGTCATTAGCGATTTGGGAGAAGTTGGGATTTCCGAAGGTTCTCCATCTCGATACCGGGGTTTTGGGTTGGCAGAAGGCCGGTTTTAAGTTGGTTGTTCCGGTAAAGGAGAAGGCGAAGAGCAAGGAGAAAGCGGGGCAGAAACTTGTCGCTCCAGATCCCAAAAAGAAGAAGTAGGAATGTGCGGCCTTTTGAGTGGGCCAATGTTTCTTTTTGACTAGGGTTCCTGAGATGCTTCGATTAAAAATTGCGATGCGATGGTTAGCTCCTGTTTTAGGGGTGCTGACTGGGTTGGTGGCTGATGCTGCGGGGATGGATCGGATGGCGGTGATCACGCTGGGAATCACGGTGCTGACGGCGTTGTGGTGGATGTTTGAGGCGATCCCGATTCCGATCGCGTCGTTGGTTCCGATTGCCTTGCTGCCCTTGTTTGGGGTGCTGGAGGCGAAGACGGCGGTCGCTCAAAGTTACGGGCATCCTTTGATTTTGCTTCTGATGGGCGGGTTCTTTTTGTCGAAGGGGATGGAGAAGAGCGGGGTGCACCGGAGGTTGGCGATTGGGATGGTGCGAATTTGCGGGGGACAGGGGCGCGATGGAAAAACGAGGCCGAAGTTTTTGATGCTGGGGTTTATGGTGGCGGCGGCGGTGCTGAGCATGTGGATTTCCAATACCGCGACAACTTTGATGCTGCTCCCGATTGCTTTGGCTATTTTGGATGGTGACAGGACAGAGGGAGGGGTGAATCCGCTGGCGGCCCCTTTGATGATGTCGATTGCTTATGCGGCGAGTGTGGGAGGCCTGGGATCTCCGATTGGAACACCGCCAAATTTGGTTTTCATTGAGCAGTATCGTGAGGCGACGGGGATCGAGATGACTTTTAGCCAATGGATGGCTTATGGGGTGCCGGTGGTGGTGATCATGTTGCCGCTGATGTGGCTTTGGCTGAGTCGAAATCAAAGGGGGGAGATGACGCTGAATTTGCCGGATGTGGGAGCTTGGAGGTCGGCTGAGAGGAGGACGTTGGTGGTGTTTGGGCTGACGGCGCTGGCGTGGATGACGCGGGCGGAGCCCTTTGGTGGATGGAGCTCTTGGCTGGGACTGGCCGGAGCGAATGATGCCTCGGTAGCATTTGTGGGGGTGATGGTTTTGTTCCTGGTCCCGGATGGGAGCGGGAGGAAAGGGGAAGTGGGGCGATTGTTAGATTGGGAGACTTGCAAGGAGGTCCCGTGGGGCGTGCTGCTTCTTTTTAGTGGGGGAATCTGTCTGGCGGCGGGGATTAAGGATTCGGGTTTGAGTTCTTCGATTGCGGGGGCTCTTGCCGGGGTTGGGACTTTACCGGTGCTTGCGCTGGTGCTGACGGTTTGCCTTTTGATGACCTTTTTGACTGAGCTGACGAGCAATACCGCGAGCACGATCTTAATCATGCCGATTTTGGCGACGGTGGCGATTTCGAGCGACATTGATCCTCTCCTTGTGATGCTTCCGGCGGCTTTGAGTGCAAGTTGCGCCTTTATGCTACCGGTGGCGACGGCTCCGAATGCGGTCGTTTTTGGTTCGGGTCACCTCACTGTTCCTAAAATGATGCGGGAAGGGGTGGTGCTGAATCTTATCGGGGTGGTGGTGATTTCAGCCTACTGCTGGCTGAGATCGTAGGGTGACTGGAGAACTTTTTACAAAGTTGTGACACTCTGGTGACCCTGATCGTGGTGAAATCAGGAGGAATTAAATAATAATTCCAATAATTTAGGATCTCTCGCGTCTTATTTAGATCGGCGGAGTCCAATGTGTCGCTCATTTTATAATAGCGATCATTTCTCAACCTGCTGATATCAATAAATATGAAGAAGAAAACGATTGCCGGAGGCCTCTTGTCGGGGGTGCTCCTTTTCGGTGGATTGTCGTCTGCTCAGGAAGTGGAGGGGCCGAATGACAAGGCAAAACGTTATCACGCGCTTCTTCTCAAGAGGCCGGGAAATCCCACGGTGTTTAGTCGATTTGTAGATGCTTGGCTGGATACGGGGAATAAGAAGAATCTGAAAGGGTGGCTGGAGCAAGCGGCGAAGGAGGGCGGTGTGCCCGAATGGCGGGTTCTTGCCGCTCTGCATGAATATTTGGGCGAAGACGAGGCGGCGCTGGGTGCGCTCAATGAAGCGGTGAAGCGCGATGAAAAAGATGCTTCGCTCAGACTGGCTCGGGCGAAGCTGCAGGCGAAGTTGCTCTCGTTTGAGGCGGCCTTGCAGGATTTGGAAGCGGCCACCGCTGACGAGAAGTTGGGCGTGGAGGCGTCGAAATTGCAGGGGATCTATCTGGCGCGGGCGGGACGCATCGATGAGGCCGTGAAGATTTGGAAAGAGGTCATTGAGAAATTTCCCAAGGATGAGGAATTGCGGGAGGACTTGATCGAGGTGGAATTGGTGGAGGGGCTTTACGATGACGCCATCGCGGCCTCGCAAGAGTTGGTGAAACTGACGAAGGATCCTTATAAAAAGGCTCTTCGCCAGCTGCGTCTCGGGGATATTCAGATTTTAGGCAATAAGAAGGAGGAGGGGCTCAAGACTTACGAAGAGATCATGGCTGCGACCGGCGCTGATACTTGGCTGGAGCGCGAAGTGCTGGCGCAGGTGGAGCGGGTTTTCATGCGTGAGGATGATATCCAGGGATTGCGCGATTTTTTCCAGAAGCTTCGCGAAACCTACCCCCGACGGGTCTCGGTGCGAAAGGCTCTCGCCCGACAGATGGCGCTTAATGGCGAGATGGACGAGGCGATTGCGCTCTTTCGTGAGGTGATCAAAATTACTCCGGGAGATCTTGGGAATCGGGAGGAATTTATTTCATTTCTTGAGACCAACGAGCGATGGAAAGATGCCCGCGAGGAGCTGAACAATTTGATCAAGCAACGTGATCAGGATCCTTTGCTGTGGGAGCGACTTGCGGGGATTGAGGAAAAGCTAAAAGATACGGAGGGCCTGAAGGCTGCTCTCGCGAAGGTCAAGGATTTGAAAAAAGATTCCCCCGAGGGGCTTATCTCGGTGGCGACACTTTACACTCAGGCCGGGCTGCTCGTTGAGGCTGAGGCCTTGCTGAGAGAAGGGCAGGGGACTTTTCCTGATTCCGTGGAAGTGACGGAATCTCTCGCTTCGTTTCTGATTCAGAATAAGAAGGAAGAGGAAGCCTTAACGATTTGGACCGCGATGGCGAAGACGGCTGACCGGGAAGGTCTTCTGCGGGTGGCGAGATCGCTGACGAGTCATGGCAAGAGCGAGGCGGCCTTCAAGTTGCTGCAAGCGCGTATGGTTGAGTTTGGTGAAGATCCCCTCATTTTGGCTCAGTTTTGTCATTTGGCTTTTTCGGACGAGGAGGCTATCATGGCGATTCCTTATGGGTTGAAGTTGGTCGCGCAATCTTCCAGTCCTACGGATTTGGAGTCGGCGATCAAGACGGCCGCGCGAGTCATTAAGCGAGCTGAGAAGCAGGAAGAAATTTTGCGAGAACTGGAGTCCCAAGAAGATCGCGGGATCCCGGTTCGTTGTCTAATTGCAGAACTCTATGCCGCGCAATCGGATAGCTTGAAAGCGATGGAGATTCTCGATGAAGCCGAAAAAGCGGACCCCGGATTACTGGCGCGCTTTTATCGAGTTCGTTTCGATGAAAATCGAGGTGAGATCGAGGGGGCCATTGCCTCCTTGCGCAAGATTATCGAGCTTCCGGAAGGCCGCAAAACGGTTCATCTTCGGCGACTGGTCGGTCTTCTTGAACGCAATGATGATGTTGTCGCAGCGCTGGAAGCGGTCGAAGACTGGAAGCGGATGGCTCCGGGTGATCAGGCTGCGTGGAAGAGGCGGGCGGAGCTTTTGGCAAGCAATGGAGAGGCGGATCAGGCTGTTCTGGAACTCCGCCGGATGGTCGGGAAATTTGGCGCGGAAGAGGAATCGCGTGCGCTATTGGCGGCTGCGCTTCTGGAGGCCAACGAGCACCGGTCGGCCCAGAGGATCTATGAGCAACTTTACGAAGAAGGGGAGGATTTAACGACCAAGCTGAAGTGGGTTGCCGAGCTGGCGAAGGTTGCCCAGCGTGAGGGGACCTTGGATGATCTGCTCGCAGACTTTGAGCGTCGGAAGCGTGAGAATTCGCAATCGGTCGCGCCGCTTCTGGCGCTGGCGGAGATTCACCAGTCGCTGAATCAGTACGCAGAACGGCGGACTGCTTTGCTGGAGGCATCCCGTCGTCGTCCGAATGACGTGAAGCTCTTGCAGTTTATCGCAGATGTTGAAATGCGATCAGGGGAATACGATCGTGCCGTGCTGCTGCTCAAGGATGCCGCCAAACGAGACAATTCAGCGGTGTCTAAGCGGAAGTTGGCGGATCTTTATCTCAAGAATGGTGAGTTTCAAGCTGGTCTGCGTTTGCTGGGAGAGATTCCCAAGGAAGCCAACGATCCTCGTCGGGTCGAGGCGACGGCGATCTCTCTTTTGATGAAGACGGAGTGGGATTTGGCCGTGAATTACCTTGCCGATTTGATGGGACGGCATGAAGGCGATTGGCGCCTCCGGTATTTGTATGCGCGGGCCCTGAAACTGAATGGGCAGGAAGAGGAAGCCTTTCAAACATACCGCAGACTCCTTGAGGTTGATCAAGTGATTAAAGGGCTCAAGCCAGTGTATGATCCCAAGGGCCGGCAGGCGCAGTATTGGAGGCAGCGGGCCAAGGCTGATGGCGCAATGGGCGGCTGGATCCAGCTGCAAATCTTTAGCAACCTTCTGAGCAATGAACGGAATTACTTGAGCAATCTGCGTCGGGGGTATTCGAGCTCCAGCAGCCGTTCGGTATTTAACCTTCCGGGCACCCCGGAGGAGGCCCGGATGATGAGCTTCATCAAAGCGAGCGAGATGACGAAGGAGTTCGACGAAGACAAGCGGGAGGCTGCTTTGACATCGCTGTCAGTCGCAGGCGTCGAGCGGATTGATCTGTTTCGTCTCTACCTCACTGACCGAAAAAAACTCTTCACCAAGGTCGATAAGTTACTGAAGGAAAGCCCCGACGACCCGAGGTATTTGCAACTCTGGATCGGTTCCCACAACTTCGCGGAGGAGGATCAAAAAAAGGACTTGGCCCGGCTTCGTGAGATTCTGAGTAAGGCCACTAAAAAGGATCCTGCTCTCGCTACCGGATTGGTTCGCACCATGATGGCTCAAAAGCTCATCGAAAGGTCTGAGGCCGCTGAGATCTACGTGGACCTCATTGAGAAAACTCCCGCCGGCGATTCTCGTGACAATCTGCTCAGCAGTCTTTCCAGCACCGTGCTTAGGGCGTTGATGAAGGATACCGAGAATGAATTCACCCCGTTGGCAAAGAAGTTGGTTGCGGAAGCCGTCACGGTCGAGAAGAAGCCCAAGAATACCGTTTGGATCAACAGTTGCTTAAGCATCGCTCTGAATGAGGGCTTTGTCGAAGAGGGGATCGTTCTCCTGAATCGTGTCTCGCAATGGCTGAAAGAAGGCGGGAGTTCCTCTTCTTTGTTGGCCAATAATTATCGGTATGGAGCGGGGTATTCCAGCAATAGATCTAATTCTTCAAGCTTGAAGGTTCCGATCTTTCCTCCCCAGAAAGCGGATGGTTTGCCCTCTGTTGTCGCATCCGAGATTGCGCGGAAGTTGAAGACGAGGAAGGAGATCGATAATGACCTCTCCAAGAGACGGGCAGAGCTGCTCGAACTTCTCAAGCCTGAAGAGGGGAAAGAAACTCCGATCGTCAAAACTCCGGAACCGTTGGAGAGCTTGCGCGGACGAACTGGAGAGATTTTGCTCCCAATCTTACGGGTGCTGGTGGAGTCCGCATTGGGTGATGAGGGATCCCTGCCCAAGTTTGCGGAAGCGGCTGAGACTTCGAATGATCGCGACGAACTCAGCCTCGCTGCGGGCTACCTTTGGAAAGAAAAGAAGCATGTCGAGGCCTACCAAATTCTCGCCCGCATGCGCATGCTCACTTTGTCCCGCGTCGAGCGGAAAGAGGTTGATGGCATGCTCGCGATGGTCGGGGCCGAGCTAGCAAGTAAGGAGGACCTGGAGTGGGACTCTGAGCCAGCCAAGCGTGCCGCTCTTCGTCTTCGCAAACAGCTCACCGGATACAATGACCGCCCTGCGCTCACTTCGGTAATGGTGAAGTTGGGTTTGCAAAAAGAAGCGCAAAAGCTCAATGCTTCGCCAAATCGGAACGTCCGGCGCTCATCGAGTTCTTCTGCTCGCGGCTCAGCCAAAGGCATTGCGGGCTTAGTCACTGATGGGCGCAAGGAAGAGGCCGTCCGAATCGCCGCAAAGCTCCTGCGCGGCTATGCCTCCAATCGCAATTCCCGCTATGAGGAAAATCGACTCATGGACAGCTTGGCCAAGCTTGATCTGACCGATGCGGTATTGAAAAAAATCCATCCGGGTGACAGCCAGAGTGTCTCTCGTCGTCTCACCTTTGCGAACCTTGCCTTGACCTCTGGCAAGTTGGATCTGGCCCGTCCGGTTTTCGAATCGCTCCTCAAGGACAAGCCGAAACTGATGGCCGCTCGCACCGGACTCTTCATGTGCCTGCCCAAGGAAGAGCGCAAGTACGAGACCTTCCTCAGCGAACGGGATGGCAAAGTTGATACGGATTCTCTTTTGGAAGTAATGTCGACGCTTTGGGAAAAGGCGGACGATCAAATTGATGAGACCTTGCTCATGTTGGATCTCACTGCGGGCATCCTGGAAAATCTCAAGCCGAGTGCCGGGAAAGAGCGCAACCTTTCGTGGGTCAACTACTACCTCGCGCAAGTGACGAGGGACAGCTACTACAACGGAATTGCCATAGGCAACCTCTACGAAAGTCGGGAGAACAGTAATATTGATGCGAAAAAAACCGAGCAATTTGAGAAGGCTGCACGTCAGGTTTTGGAAGGCATGCTGAAGCATCCGCAAACGGCCGAGCAGGGGTTCATGATGCTCAGTAAGGCTCAAAAGAACCTTGATCTGAAAGACGAGGAACTAGTGACCTTCGCTAATGAAGGAGTTCGGCAATTGATTCGTCGCCAGTCCCCGGACAGTCAGCAGAATCGCTCCAATGGACTTTGGGCTCTTTACCGTCAAAATGGATCCTCTGGCGGCTCCTCGATCACCGGGAGTCCTGGCCCCATGGACTACCTCCTTGCGAGAGGAGATACGGAGAGTCTCATGAGTGAGGAGCTTTTGGCCCTCCTCGAAAAAAATCAGCCGGAGCGGTTCAAAACCATGATGCTCGCTAAAAATCTGACGACGGCCTCGCCGGATGAAGGACGTCGATTGCTCGTCGAATGGTTCGCTAGCCTTAAAAAAGATGAGAAAGACAAGGACCGCACCACCGATCAAATCTTGGCCGATTTAGTGAGTTTCACCGAGAGCGTCCTTTTGTTTGATCCCAAGCCTTCGCCCTGGACTGAGGCCCTTGAAAAAGAACTCACGGGACTTCGTTCAACAAACTACAGTCCTCCGGGATGGCGTGAGGTTGTGGGACGATGGCTCCGATGGGTCGTGAAAAATAAAGGGAAAGAGGGCGCTGCGGATTTCATTCTGAGATTCTGCGAAGGCCAAATCGGAACCCGTGAAAAATGGCCCCTTTTGGCTGAATTGGGGTATGACTACCTTCCGTCTCACCTTCAGAGACCTGCCTATAATCTGGCTCAAAGCCTCTCGAATTTTTGCACAGTCGACGAGGCCCTGATGCCTGTTGTTGAGTTATCGGTGAAGCATGATTTTGGTAAGATCACTCAAAATTTTCAGGCTCAGAATGTCATTTCGCAGCAGTTGCTAAATCAACAAGACCCGGAGGAGTTTGTCGAGTGGGTTAAAAAAACGGGTGTGTTTTCCTCACCCAAAGACGGCGAGCGAGATCCCTCGGCCACGCTTGGGCTTCTTGGGATGATCCCTTCTCTACCCTACAATAGCACTGATCATGGCAAGAAGATGCAAGCTGCGATCGAGTCGCTCGAACTCGACCCGTTTTTCAAGCCGCTGATGCTCCTACGCTACAAGGCTGACAAACGGACCAAGATTTTGGCAGAACTTTGGGAACCCCGCATTGATTTGCTTCAGGGGATGATGAAGGCCAATAACAAGCTCGCTATCGCTCGTGTGAAAGAATGGTTTCCAAACTATCAATCAAAGGAAGCTGGTCCCAAATTAAGTGAGTTCCTTAAGTCTCTCCAAGCCAAGCAGCTGGAAGAAGTGAGAAAAAAAGCCGAGAAGTGGCTCGCAGAAGGTATCGAAATTGATTTCAACGATTATGAAGGCCGGAAGCACTGGGCAGAGCTCGTGCAAATCGGTCAGGACGAACCTGAACTCGCCGGGCGGCTCGTGGTGAAATCGCTTGAGTCGGTTCTCACCAATCCTAATTATCGCGGCGGCAGTTCCAGTTACGGTGGTATCCGAGCCAATAAGCTGGACCAGTGGGGCGGGCAATTCCTAGAGCAGTTGATTCAGTCAAATCAAACAGCCGGACTCACAAATCAGGTAATCATGGTGGACCACCTTTTCCGCAGCGATTTGCAAGAACAGTTGATCGAACCCTCCTCCATGGGAGGTAATTTAACCTACTACCTTCAGAATAATATAAGCGGGTCTCTTGCTCAGGTGAAACGCCCCAAGGATAGCCCCAGACGTTCCATCGAAATCGCTTTTCTCGATTGGTCGAAGAAGCTCACTCCGCAGCAGCAATCGACTTTCGTGGCCCTGTTCTTGCCGCCGCTTTTGCAGAACCATAGGGTCGATTTTGAGCACGTTGCTCCGGTGACCAAGTGGGCTGAAGAGGAGCTTAAAAAGACCTCGCCTATCATGGCCGATGCCCTCATCGCGATCATGCAGACTCGCGGGGCGTTAAAGAAATCAAACGAGGAAGCTCAGAAAATCCGTGATCGGGCCAAGGAAGCGGTGGTTTCGATCCTCGGTCAATTGGACTTATCCAGCCCACTCGCTCTTGACTTCGCCTACCGCACGATGGCGAGCTCGCAGACTCAATACCTCTTTGCCGGACTGCCTCAATGGAAGTGGCTTGGGAGTCATATGAAGTCTCACGCCAATGGTGTTCGTAATATTGCGCTCAGTAGCTCGCTACAGAGTCTTAAGCATCTCGTAGGCCACGAATTCCCGAAAAAGAAGGAAGCGGCCGCTTTCCTGATGAAGGAAATCGACGGCACCTTGGTGACTCCCGAACTTCTTCTGCAGTATCGTAATAATACCGGCCGGGGAGAGTGGGTGAGTCATCTCCTTCCGCTCGCACTTGCCTCCGGCGATCAGGAATTGGCCCGACGCTTGGTCCAGCAAAATACCCGGAGTTTTCGAGGGCAGCTGGCCATTATTCTGCGTGTTTCAGATGCCCTCGATGCCCGTTCCGCCGCGCGTCTCGCCCCCGCGACCACGCTGCGATATGGAATTAGTAATTTGCCCGCTTTCACGAGCGAAACTCCTGCCAAGATTGCCAAGATTGTCGAGGCTCTTCCTCAGCGTGACCGCTATCGCTTTGAAGTAATGTCCGCCAGTCTTGCCGATACTTCGGTGAAAGAGAAACTTCACAAAGTACTCCGTCCGGCCCGCCTGCAGGCCCTTGCCGCTCGCTACGCCGCAGAAGCTCCGAAAGAGAGTGGTCCCAGATGGCAGTTGATGAATGTTTTCGCAAGTGAAGATAAATCGAGGGCTGCGTTAATTGGTGAGTTTGAAAAAGTGGCTCATCAGACCCGTCTCATCACGGCTCTCGCTCTCCAAAACGAGAGCGGTCGCAATGAGGATGGAAGGGCTTTGGTTGAAATTATTAAGACCTGGCTCAACAGTGAAATGAAAGCAGGTCGCCCCGAGGTGATGCATGAGGAGATTGGGAAGTTAGTTGAGAACGCGACCGGTGATCTGGGTTATACTCTTCGCTACCTCGCTACGGAATTGACGATGAATCTCGCTCGCCACCTCCTCTTGGAGTCCCTCAGAAACCCCGCGAAGGCTGCTGAGCTTGTGGCGCTTTCGAGGGAAAATATCGGGCATCGCTTGAAGGTTGATGACCGTGGATATGATGACCGAAAAAAGGGTGTCATCTGGGCGGATTACTTCGTCCACCTTCTCGCGGGCGAGACCCAGGCTTGGTATGACCGAGCCGAGAAGCTTGATGAGAACCGTAAAAAGGCTTACGCCGGACAATTTGGGAAATCAGATCAATACGGTCTCGAGCAGATGGTTCAGACCGATGACTATCGCGGGGAGGGGCTTTCAAAACTGAGAATAACCTTGGTCTCGGCGGCGCTGCGTGATCCCTTATTCCTCAAAAACGTCCTCACTTACTACAGCCGACTCTCCGTGTTGATGGATGCCACGCTCATCACGCGGGAGGAACTCTATCAAGTTCTCGATGAACTTCCCGAAGACCACCCTCGCCTTGCCGAATTCCACATGGAGCGGGCTGGCATTATGGGATGGCGCGAGGATAAGGTCGAGGAAGCTGAAAAACTCTACGGAAAAGCCCGCAAACTTGCTCTCGCCCAGGATAATAAAATGATCGTTCATCTCAGTGATGCATTACATGCTCGCCTCCTGGGGCAGAAAAAACGTATATCCGACTCATGGAAATTTGGGCAAAGGGTCGATCCCAAACATCTTCCCGAGCCCGATCAAAAGTGGTTCGCCAAAGATTCAAAAAACTGGAAAGAAGCATCTCTCAAAAAGCCCGCTGAACCGGATCCAAAATTGAAGGAAGCGCCCAAGGAATCCAGCAAAGAAGACGTCGATAGAACATCGGAGGATCCGGAAAAGTCAGCTACTCCCGATCAACCCATCCCACCCTCAATCAAAGTAGAATGAAAAACGAAGGAATCCAAAAGTTTCTCACTGAAGTCACACGTCGGCTCAATCGCGGCCTGGCTTGGAAGATCGCCGGTTGGTCTGTTCTTATCACCGGAATTATCTTGTTGAGTCATGCCATCATTTACCGTCTCAATGGAATGGAAGTTCCCTGGGGAGGGGCTCTGGTGATCTCGTTCTACGCACTCGTGATCGGAGCGGGTGTCTGGCTTATCCGGCTCCGCACGAGCGGAGAAAGTGCCCTCATCGCCGATCAACATCTGGATCTTAAGGATTCCCTCACCACCGCAATCGAGTTCGAGGAAAGGGAGAATGAGGTCTATCAATTGCAATTGAAGCAGACTGAGAAGCTCCTGCGTGAGAAGAAGGCCCGGGATCTTCCCATCGCACTTCCCCGCTGCTCCCTGGCCGCTGGTGGTATTCTTGCCGCCCTCGCGATTGGTCTTGGCTTCCTTCCCAATAGCGATGCCGTGCAAAAGCGCCTCGATCAGGAATTACTCACTGAGAGCCGGACCGAGGAGATTAAGTCCGGGCTTCAGGAATACATGGAGGAGTTCATTAGGAATATGGACGCCGACGAAAAGGAGGTTTTGAACCCCGAGGAACTGAAAAAGTGGGTCAAGGATCTCAAGCGCACCAAGGATCAAAAAGAAGCAATGCGGCAACTTGCTCGTTTCGAGCAAAAGGTCACCGAAGCGATGGCGAACATGGAAGCCCGCAAGGATGAGGAAGCGATGAAAGCCGCTGCAGCTGAGCTTGCCAAATCCGACCAAGCGGCCGCTCGTCAGTTAGGAAAAAAGTTGGACCTGAAGGAGTTCAAGATGGCCGAAGAAGATCTTAAGAAACTCGCGGAAGCGGCCGAGCTCAAGGACCCGAAGAAGATGGATCCCAAGGAACTCGAGAAAAAAATGGAGGAGCTCAAAAAACTCCGCGAAATGACCAAGCGCATGGCCAATGCCGCTCGGAAGAGGGGCGCAGGTCAGCAGAAGAAACTCGGCAATGCCAACGGCCAGATGGCTCCCGGAAATGGCAAAGACATGGGTCAACTCATGGATGCCATGGACGCCGATGCCAAGGGCTTACAAGGTGAGATTGCCAAAGGGAATTGGAAGAAAGGCGATTGGGATAAGGGCCTGAAATTCCAGAAGAACTTCAATAAGAACCTGAAGCAGTTTAATAAAAACCTCCGCCGCATGAACGGGAAAAATCTCGCTAAACGTCGTCTCGCTCAACTGCGGGGTGAATTAAACAAAGCCCAGAGGTTTGCGAACGGCCAGGCGCAAGCACTCGGGCTCGGCCAGGGGCGTATGGCGGGCGGGGGAGGATTAAAGCCGGGTGTCGGGACCGATGAATCAAAGCGTAAAGAGCGTGATGCCTCACCCGAGGTTGGCAACGTGGCCTCGCTCGAAGGCCAAAAGGGGCTTGGCCCATCCATCACGGCGGTCGAAGACGCTGATAGCGGAACCGGAATTTCCAATCGCTCCGGCGAGACCAAGACGCGCGAATTCCGCCGCCAGATGGAGTCATTTGTGCGCCGAGATGATGTCCCCGAGGATGTCAAAATGGGTGTGAAGGAATATTTCGAACGCGTTCACGAAGTGAGCGAAGGAAAATAATTTTAAGATCAAAACACCTACGAATTTTATGACGACGGAATCCATTGAAGCGAGGGCCAGCGAATTTTCTGCGACCTTCCAAAAGATCACCGACGAGGTCGGGAAGTTTATTGTCGGCCAGAACGACATTATCGAAAACGTGCTCATCGCCGTTTGTTGCGGGGGTCATGTTCTTCTTGAAGGCGTTCCCGGATTGGGAAAGACCGCTTTGGTCAACACCATGGCGCAAGCGCTCGACCTTAAGTTTAGCCGCATTCAGTTTACCCCCGACCTTCTTCCCAGTGATGTGGTTGGAACGCAAGTCCTGCAGGAGTCGAACGGCCACCGCGGCCTCAAGTTCCAACCTGGACCAGTCTTCTGTAACATTCTCCTCGCTGACGAGATCAACCGCGCGACTCCCAAGACGCAGGCTGCTTTGTTAGAAACGATGCAGGAAAAACACGTTACCGTTGCCAATGAGACCCACCCCATCGGACTGCCCTTCTTCGTGCTCGCCACGCAGAACCCGATTGAGAATGACGGAACCTACCCGCTTCCCGAAGCCCAGCTCGACCGCTTCTTCTTCAAGCTCACCGTTGAACTTCCGAATCACGAAGACTTCGCAGAAATCCTGAACCGCACCGGCGGTAACTCGCTGCCCAAGATTAGTGCCGTCGCAGACGGCGACGACATCATCAAGCTAGGCGAGACCCTCCGCGAAATCCCCATCGCTTCGGAGATTCAAGACCACCTCGTTCGGGTCGTGCGAAACACCCACCCGCAAAACGAAAAAGCTCCACCCAAAGTTAAGACTTACGTTCGCCACGGTGCTTCGCCTCGTGCCGCCCAGGCCATGCTTTCCGCCGCTCGGGTCCGCGCCCTTCTTGATGGTCGCTTCCACGTCGCCCGCGAAGATGTCGACGCCGTCGCCGTCCCTGCGATGCGTCACCGTCTCATCCTTTCCTTCGAAGGTGAAGCCGAAGGCATTTCGCCTGATGACCTCATCAAGTCCGCCATTAAAGCTGCTTACTAACAAGGAAGGATGCTCTCTCGAGCGTCCAACCGCGAGGACCACGCTGTCCCCAATCGCACTATGTCTGACTCCCCCGGAGAATTAACCAATGCCGACTTCATCCGTCGGCTCGAAAGCCTCTACCTTCTCGCTCGACGCGTTCTCGGCGGCACTTTGCAAGCCGATCGCAAGAGTAAGCGGAAGGGCGCGGGCATCACCTTCGCTGATTATGCCGAGTATCAGTTGGGCGATGATTATCGTGCCATCGATTGGCGGGTTTTCGCGCGCTTCGATCAGCTCGTGATCAAACTTTTTGAAGTGGAGGAAGACACCACGGTCTACATTTTGGCGGATACGAGTCACTCGATGGGATCAAAATTTCTACCCGCCAAGAAGCTCGTCGCATCGATGGGATATATCGCGCTCAACTGCCTCGACCGGCTCACCGTTTACGGAATGGCAGAGAAGCTTCACCCCATCCAGAACCCCACGCGGGGGAAGGCCAAGGTCCTAAGTTTTCTCCGCGCTCTCGAAGCCGGCGAAACGAATGGTAATGATACCGACTTCACGGCCTGCGTGCGTGAATTCGAAGTTCGCCATCGCAAGAAAGGGGTGGTCCTCGTGATCTCCGACTTCCTTTTCCCCGGTGGATTTGAAGATGGCCTCAAGCGCCTCTCTGGAATCGGACACGATGTCTATTGCCTGCAAATGCACTCCAAGTCCGACCTTACTTGCGATTGGAAAGGGGACGTCGAGATCGACTGTGTCGAAACCCACCGCAAAGAACGCATCACGGTAACTCGCAAGGAGATCCAAAAATACGAAACCATCATGGCCGAGTGGAATGCTGCCCTCAAAAAGGAATGTGCCCGCCGTGGTATCGGCTATGCCACCACCACCGATGACATCCCCTTCGAGGATGTCGTGCAGGGAATTTTACGAAGAGGAGGGCTCGTCGCATGACCTTTCTTTCTCCGGGCCTTCTTTGGGGTCTGTTCGCGCTCATTCCTATTGCCGCGATTTTCTTCCTCAAAGTGCGCCCGCGTCGCAAGCAGACCAATGCCTTCTTTCTCTGGCAGAAGGTCTTTGAAGAGAAGAAATCATCCGCGCTCTTTCGTCGCCTGCGTGATCTCTTTTCACTCATTCTGATGCTCCTCGCCGCGGCCGCCATTGTCTTTGCGATGTCACGTCCGCGTGTTGATCAAGACGACGGTCGAGACTTGCTCGTGGTCGTTGATATCTCCGCCTCGATGTCGGCTGGCCCGCAGGATGAGCGGGGAATCGATCTCGCCCTTCAGGAAGCGGAAGGCATCGTCACCGCGCTCAATGGCACCCGCCGAATGGCTCTCGCGAGCTTCGCGGACAAGCTCGAGTTCGTGAGTCACCTTTCCGACAGTCCACGCGACCTCCTCCAGTCAGTCCGTTCACTGGAAACACGCGACGTCCCCGTTTCCGAAAATGCCCGCCGCACTCTCAACCAATATGCCGGAGGTGACCAAAATTACCGCGTCATTCTCCTCACCGATGGTCATGGGGGTCTGGAAGGCTTGGATGAGAAAATCGAAGTGATGCGTCTCGGGGAGCCCATGAAAAATGCCGGTCTCGTGGAAGCGGACTTTGGTTGGATTCCGGGCAAGGCAAACACGGCGGGTTTCTTCTATCGTATCGCCTCGTCATTCACGGAAACGAAGCAGGCTGAATTGGAGCTTCGTAATGTCGAGAATGGTGGTATTGCCCGCCTTCTTCCCATCACGCTCGAACCTGGCCTCACTGAAGCCAAGGTGCTTGAAATCGGCCAAGCTGATCCGGGGAAGTGGGTCGCCTCCTTGAACATCGTCGACGACTTCCTGAAGGACAATGAAATCGAGATGGTCCTGCCCGTGCCGAAAAAGATCCCGGTCCGGGTGAGCGCAAAGCAGAGTTATTTCTTCCAACGTTGTGTCGAAGCCTTCGATCTCTCCGGCGGCATTCTCCGGCCGGCAAGCGAGGATGCCGAGTTGATGCTCGCGCAAGGCGCTCCGGATGGCGGAGAGCCCGCTCTCGTCTTCGGGCCCGATGGTGAATCTCCTTACTGGACTTCTCTCGGCGATCCTATCGAAGTCCTCGCCGCTCGCGTGGTGGTTGAAGGTCACCCTGTTTTAAAACACTTGGATCTGGATGGTCTCCCTTTCATCGGCGCTCGCGCCATCACTCCGCCGGACGGGGCCATTATTTTGGCGAAGTCAGAGAGTGGCGTTCCGCTGATTTATAAGAGCTCGCAGGAAGGGCGCACCGCCATCGTGGTCAACCTTGACCCGACGCTCGGCGACTTCTTTCTCTCACCATGGTTCCCGGTTCTGGTTCATGACGCGGCCCGTCACTTGAAATCCCGCGAAGGGGAGTGGCGCGCCGTTTATCCCACCGGCACCGTGGTCACCGTTCCCGACGGGGGGGAACTCACCAAACCTGGCGGCGAAGTGATTGGAGCAGGTCCTGCCGAACTCGATGAGCGCGGACTTTTCACGCTCGCCTTGCCCGGACAAACGACCGTTTTCGGAGCTTCGCTCCTGCACCCCGGCGAGTCTCTTCTCGATGACTCCGGCCCTCCTGCTTCGGCGCAGGATGTTGCTAGTGGCAAGCCGCCTGCGCTTTGGCTTTTGATTATCGCACTCATCATCATCGCTGTGGAAAGCGTTCTCTATCATCGTAGAAAACTCGGATAAAATGGAATTTCTAGGATGGAACTCTCTCTGGTGGCTTGTCGTTCTCGTCGGGCTAGGTACTGCATTTTTCTTCTCTCTCGTGGATCGGCCCACTCGCATGAAGTGGCTTTCGTTCGGCTTTCGCATCGCTGCCATTGTGCTGATCATCTTTGCGCTCTGTCGTCCGTTTTGGAGCAGCGAAAAGAAGGAAGTTCATGTCGCTTTTCTTCTCGATGTTTCGGAGTCGGTCGATGTCTCTTCGATGAAAAGCGCCCTTACAAAAGTGCGCGCTGGCATTGATGCTCTCGACGAAGGCGACTCCCATGGTCTCTTCCTGTTTGGAAAGGAAGTCCGCGAAGTTTCGCTCGATGAGATCGAGACCTTCATTGAATCCTGCGAGAAGGGACGCGCTGATGCGGACTTCCGTTCGTCCACTGATTTAGATGCCGCAGTTTCGCATGTTCGCCTGACTCTTCCGGCTGATCGTGGCAAGCGCATCATACTGCTGACTGATGGTCTTCTTCCAAACAATCCCGGTGGCGTTTTCAGTCAGTTGGAAAAGGAAAAGACCGACGTCCGCGTGGTCGCCCTCGAATCGCTCAAGAAGCCAGAGGCCTCCATCACCAGTTTTGCGGCGGCTTCGCCCACTGCTTTCCAAGGCGAGATTGCGAGACTCAAGGTCAAGCTTGGGGCAAACCGTGATATGAAGGCAAAGCTACGAATTCTCCATCGCGGTGTCGCAGTTGCTGAGAAGCAAGTGCAGCTGAAAGCGGACGATGAGACGGTTGAATACGTCGAAGTAGAGATGGTCTCGTCTGGCGATAGTGTCTGGGAAGCCCACCTCGAACCGGACGAAGATTACTTTCCAAACAACAACCAAGCCTCGACCACTGTTTCAGTCAGCGGTCAGCCGCGGGTTCTCGTGATTCATGAGAAACCCCAACAGCTTCGGGAAGCCGCTCGTGCGCTTCGCGAGCAGGGGATCGAGATGGATGTTCGGGGCGCCCGGGGCCTTCCGGATTCCTTGCGCGGTCTCTTAGCCTTCGATGCCATCATGCTTGCGGATATTCCTGCGACTTCGATGCAGCCCAAGCAGATGCAGTGGCTCAAGCAATATGTGAGCGACTTTGGGGGAGGATTGATCATGACGGGTTCGGAGAATTCCTTCGGTCTTGGTGGTTATTTCAAAACACCGGTGGAGGACGTTCTTCCGCTCGTGTCTCGCTTTGAGAAAGAGAAACAGAAGCCCTCGCTCGCGATGGTTCTTGTGATTGATAAGTCGGGTTCGATGTCGGGAAATCCTATCGTACTGGCGCGTCAGGCGGCGAGAGCGGCCGCGGAACTCCTGAGCCCGCAGGACCAAATCGCGGTGATTGGATTCGATAGTAATCCCCAGCTTTTCCTCGATCTCACGCCAGCCGGGAACCAAGGAGCGATTGCCGCCGCCATTGATTCCATTCAAGCGAGTGGCGGAACCGACCTCGCTCCCGCCGTGGCCCAGGCCAAGGACATTCTTGCCGGAGCAAGTGCTAAGATTAAACACGTCATCGCGATGACCGATGGTCAGACCTCGCAATCCAACCTCCTTGAGCTTTGCCAGGAAATGGCGGATTCGGGCATGACTGTTTCGACCGTGGCGATGGGGCAGGGAGCCTCGCGCGAATTGTTGGCCGCGATGGCTGATGCCGGAAAGGGACGTTATTACGAGACGGACTCTCCGGAAAATGTCCCGCAAATTTTCACCAAGGAAACGATGCAGGCCAGTAAGTCGGCCATTAAGGAGGACCTCTATGCCGTCGCTCCCATCGCGGAGCATCCCATGATTTTAGGATACGAAGCGGCGGAATTCCCGATGATTCTTGGCTACGTCATGACCCGGGTGAAGCCGACCGCGCAACTTCTCCTCGCCGCTGAATCGGGTGACCCACTTCTGGCGACCGGACAATTTGGTCTCGGGACTGGAGTTGCTTTCACCGCTGACCTCACTGATCGCTGGGGGAGTGAGTGGCTCACTTGGGATGGCTTTGGGCCTTTCTGGGCACAGGTCATTCGAGGTGCTTTGAAGAAAGACGACTCCGTCGGTCTCTCCGCTCAAACTCGCGTTGAGGGTGGCCAATGGAAGATCGATATCCGCCGACTCAATGACGCCGGGGCTCCCGTGAATGGCATTGATTGGCAAGCCCAGGCTTTTGATGCCGATGGCAATACGACGCCCGTCACCGTGAAAGAGACAGGCTTGGGCCGATACCAGGCCAGTGTTCCCATCACCGGAGATCGCATGGCGCTGCAACTCACCGATGCGGTCCACGCCAAGATGAAAACCTTACAATGGAGTCGCGGTTATCCCGACGAATACCGCCTCGCCTCCGAGTTTAAGTCCAATGTCCTTGGCAAAACCAACTACGAGCCGACTGAAGTCCGCGCGGGGATTGCCCCGATCAATGTGAAGTCCACGGCCATTCCTCTCTTCGGATTCCTGGCTCTCGGGTGTCTTTTCTTGAGTGTCCTTTTTCGGAGGATTTGAGATTGAGGGGGGAATATCTTCTTTTGGATCGTTTGAAGATTCCCATGGTCGCTTCGTTTTCTTAGATTGAGCAAATGAAACTCGCTCTCGCTTCTTTTTTTGCTCTTGGTTCCTTTTTGTCCGCCGCGCCTTTTGGTGAGCAAATCAGTGAATCCGGGATCAAGCATTCCTTTCTCATGACCGGCACCAAGACTGCCATTATTGGCGAGGATAGTGAGATCAGTTGGGAAATCCCCAAGAAGTCACGTGATGGGGAAGTGTTGCCGAATGGGAATGTTCTCATCGCCTTTGCAAAAGAGGTGAAGGAGTTCACGAAGGAGAAGAAGGTGGTTTTTCACTACAAGCTGGCGGGTGGGAACAAGGAGATCTCTACCGCGACACGTCTTGCGAACGGGAACACCTTGATTGCTGAGATGGGCGCGAAGCCTCGCCTTTTAGAAATTGCAGTTGATGGCAAAGTGGTGGTGGAAGTTCCGGTGAAGCCGGAGACCGACAATACTCACATGCAAATTCGGATGGCGCGGAAACT
The DNA here is from genome assembly GCA_047629805.1 of Akkermansiaceae bacterium. Classification (GTDB taxonomy): domain Bacteria; phylum Verrucomicrobiota; class Verrucomicrobiia; order Verrucomicrobiales; family Akkermansiaceae; genus SW10. The sequence continues at coordinate 21,024 of JBLHUR010000016.1, forward strand.
GCCGAACGGGAACTACCTCGTGCCGCATCTTTTGGCTTTCGCGATCAAGGAATACACGCCGAAGGGGGAAGTTGTGCGGACGATTAAAACTGATCTTGAAGAGCTGGGCGGGAGGCCGAAGAAGAACTGGCCCTTCACGGCGATCTTATTGGAAGATGGAAAGGTGATGGCCAATCTTACGAACGGAAATAAAACGGTCATCTTTGACAAAGACGGCAAGGTTGTTTGGAAGTTCGAAGATGCTCGTTGTGCGGATCCTTGCGGAGGGCAGTTTCTCGGCAATGGAAATGTCGTGGCCTGCCAGTATGGGCAAGGGAAGGAAGGGATGCCGGATGCCCTTGAGATTAATCCAGCCGGGAAAGTGGTGTGGGAATTTAAGGCACCGAAGTTTCGTGGCCTCCACGAGATCCATGTGCTTACGACGAATGGTAAGCCATCCGGGGGAAGCCGTTAGAGCGATCTGAACTTGACCACAGAAGGAGCAGAGAAAGCTGAGCCTTGAAGGTGGAGTGGCTCAGCCTTCAAGTGGGGTTTCAGTCGCTCCGTCGTGGGCGGGCAGACATCACGAGCCGGATGGCAGCGATGGGCAGGAGACCAATGAGGGCTGCGGCTGCGGCCACTTTGAGGCCGGGGTAAATTCTGGGGCGATCGTTTAAGAGCGCTCGGAGGGAGTCGCGGACCACTTTGTGGGCGGGGACGTAGAAGGCTTCTTTGACGGGAAGTTCGCTCTCGCTGTTGCGGCGGGCGATTTCTCCAAAGCCTGTTTTGATGGGGCCGGGGCACACGGCGAGAACGCGGACCCCTTGGTCGCGGAGTTCCAGTCGCAGACCTTCGCTGAAGCTGGTGACGTAAGCTTTGGTGGCGGCGTAAACCGCGAAGTCGGGAATGGGGAGGACGCTGGCCAGGGAACTGAGGTTCAGGATGGCACCGCGGCGTGCGATGAGTCCTGGAAGGAGGGCGTGGGTAAGGTGGGTGAGGGCCTCCACGTTGAGGCGCATCATTTGTTCCGTTTTCTCCCAGGCGGAAGTACGGAATTCGCCGTAGTCACCCATGCCGGCGTTGTTGAGCAGGCAATCAGGGTAGAGTTCCTCTTGCGATAATGCGTTGAGGAGGTGGTTGCGACCGGCGGCATCGGCGAGGTCACAGGTGAAGGTTTTGACCCGGAGTCCGGGGTGGCGGGCGACCAGATCTTGCGCGATTTCGGCGAGCAAGTTTTCGCGCCGGGCGACGAGAACGAGCGTCTCGACGCGCGGGGCGAGCTGGCGGGCATACTCCAGTCCCAGTCCCGAGCTGGCTCCAGTAATGAGAGCGCAGCGGAAAGCGGGAAGAGGATTGAAATCAGCCATGCCTTTTGAGAATTAACCCTGAGGTTGATTTTCGTCCACCTTGATGATGCGGAGTGGGAGGCGCTGGATGAGTTCACTATCGACGAGGATGTCGACGGAGTAGACCCCGGCGCGGGGGAAAGTGAGTCCCTGGAAGCCCACGATGAGGTGGCGGGTCATGAAGGCAACGTTTTCAGGCATCTTGACAGGCATGGCACCTTTGATCGGCATCTTGTCGTTGATGGGCTTGCCGTCTTCGTCGATGACCGAGATCTGGAGTTCGTGATCACCATCGTCTTCGGGTGTGAAGCAGAAGCGCATCGCGAGCGAGCACTGTGGGTGCACGATGGGGGTGGCTTTGGCGGCGAGGGCATCGAAGGTGCCGGAGATGCACATCTTGCCTTGGTATTCAGCGGCGAAATCGCAGAGAGTAGCTACTTGTAAGTCCATAATTGAGTGTAGAAATAAAGGCCGGAGTCGGCACGCCCTCTTGGTGCCTTTTCCGGTCGGATTCGTAAAGGGGAAAGCCGCAAATTACTCGTCGCCTGGTGCCACGGGCTCCGCTTTGGGCAGATCGGTGGGAGCTTCGGGTTCTTCTGGTTTCACGGGGATGGCTTCGGGAATATCCTCTCCGGGGACGGTGGGGATCACGGGCTCGGCTCTGGGAATGTCGCCGGGCGCTTCGGGCTCGGGAGCTGGGATGTCGGCAGGAGTCTCGGGCTCACCGGGAGTGGGAGAGTAGGGTTCTTCGAGAGGGAATTCGTCATCCTCAACCAAGATGGCCAGCGGGATGGTGTCTTGGGACACTTCCTCATTCTCGCTCACGACTTGGGCGCGGGCGGCGGGTTTGAGGTTCTCTTGAATTTCAGTGCGGAAGTTGCGGAAGAAGCGTTTCACCATGGGGGCGGCTTTTCTGCCACCGCTGACGCTTTCGCCGGGAACGCCTTCGTAAACGACCGCGAAGGCGTAGCGGGGATTTTCAAAGGGGAAGAAACCGGAGAACCAGGCGAGGTTCTGGTTTTTAGATTTGGGTCCCCATTGTGCGGTGCCGGTCTTGCCGCACATGATGGTGAAGCCAAGGTCGGCCCTTTTTCCGGTTCCATAGCTGGCATGGACGACGTCGCGCATGCCTTCCTGGGTGGTTTTGAGCGCGATTGGAGAGAGGGAGAGTTCGTTCCGTTTTTTGAAGGTGGGAGCCTCAATGACGCGACCGTGGAAGTCTTGGATTTGGCGAACGAGTTGGAGCTCCATGAGCACGGAGCCGTTTCCGATGGCGGCCATCGCTTGTGCGACCTGAAGTGGGGAGGCTTCCATGAGGCCTTGCCCGATGGCGAGGTTGGCGGTGTCACCATCAGTCGTAGTGCGGCCCGTTTTTTTGGTGATGTAGTCTGGTGTAGGTGCGACTCCAGCAGTTTCTCCAAGGAGTGGGAGACCGGTTTTGGAACCGTAGCCGAGACGACGGGCGACTGAGAGGAAGCCTTGTGGGCCGGTTTCGATTCCAACTTGGTAAAACCAAGGATTGATAGATTTGGCGAGGGCTCGCTTGGCCTCGACCCAGCCTTGGTGCCCGGGGGAGTGGTTGCGCATATAGATTTTGCCGATCTTAATCTTGTCGGGGCAGTCGAATTTTTGGTCGTAGCGGATGGCCCCGTTGGAGATGGCGGCAAGAGTGACGACTGGTTTGAAAGTCGAGGCGGGTGGATACTTGGATTGGTAGGCCCGGCTGAAGAGAGGAGAGGCGGGGTCATTGTAGAGCTCGTCCAATCGATCCTGGGTGATGTAGGGAACGAATTCGTTGAGATCGAAAGTCGGGCGGGAGGCCATGACGAGGACTTCGCCGGTTTGAATATCGATGACGACAAAGGCTCCGCGCTTTGATCCCTCTCGCAAAACCCGCTCGGCGTAGCGTTGCCAGTCGAGGTCGATAGTGGTGACGACGTTTCCGCCGGGGCGGGGTCGGCGGATCGCTTCGTCGAGAACTTTAGTCCCGTTCTTGTCGAAGATCATTTTCTTCAAGCCAGGTTCTCCGCGTAGCTTTTGATCGAATATTTTTTCGAAGCCTGATTTACCCATCACGGACTGGAAGAGGGGATCTCCTTCATTAATGGGTCCGGAAGGCAGGACGGTTTGGGCACCAACGTAGCCGATGAGGTGAGCCGCTACCGTTTTTTCGGGATAGAAGCGTTGATAGACCGGCAAAAGGGTCAGCCCTACTGGGAGATTTCCCTCAAGGGACTTGGCTTTCTCTTCGGTAAGGATCTGGGAAATCTTCCGGGGAAGCCAGCGGCGGTGGCGGTAATAAGTAGCGAGCTTTTTGTCGCTATAGGTTTGATCGCCATCGATGAGAGTATTGGCTGCGGTAACTTTTTGGTGAGCCCATGCGACTGCGGATTGGCTGTCGGCAGGACCTTTGTAAGCGGTGAAATCCAAGGCTAGGTGATACGCCATCTTGCTTTGCGCCAGGGGCCGACCTTCGCGATCGAGAATGAGGCCACGGGGTGCGGGAATGGAGATGGTCATGGTCCGGGCCATGCCTTCGTTGAAGATAGAGGCGTCCGAAGCAGATGGACCTTCTTCTTCTTCTTCTTCCGTTTCCTCGGGAATGGTGGGATTGACGAGAAGGGGAGTTTCCGTGTCCTCCTGGGCAGGTAGGAGCAGAGCGGCAGTCAGGCCGATGAGGAGGGGCTTCCAAAGCATTAGGGGAGATTACGCCGGGATTTATGATCTTACCAGTCCCACTCGCGGGGATTTCCGTGGAAATTTTTCACGATCTCTACACGGAAGAAGATGGTCTTATTCTTCCATTTCGATTCCGGCTTGCCTATTTTTTCCGGAAAATCTATCGTTTCTGTGTTGGAAGTTGCTGTGAGCGTCTGAAGACCCTGGGAGGAGCACTTTTTCCGATGCCAAATTTTCTTTGCAAGCCTGCGCGAATGCACTTGCCCGGCATCCCTTTCTTGGTCGCAGAATCACCGGTTTCCATCATATCGCATCTCGAGGAGTTTTCTTTTCGGTTTGAGTCGAAGTTAGCTGAGGCCGCTCACGGCCTCCCGCTTCCCAGGCTGAACCTCCTCGACGCACCCTTGGGCATCATACCCAATCTGAAATATGTCAGAACAAGATAGAAACACATCGGCCGGCCAGTCCTCAGAGGGCTCCGGGAACCAATCCGGGAACCGCAACCGGAACAGAAATCGTAATCGCAACCGCAGAAGAGGCCCACAAGGCCAGGGCGGAGGAAGCCGTGAAGGCGGAGGAAATCGCGAAGGTGGAGGAAACCGCAACAACCAGCGCCGTCAGCATAACAATGCTGAGGCCCCTCGTCGTCGTGGACCCAAGCCGAAGCCTTTGACTGCTTGGCAGAAGATTAAAAAATTCTTTGGTCTTTATAAGGAGGAGGCTCCGAAGCCAGCCAAGAAAGGTGCCAGGAAATCCGCCCAGCCCCGCAAGGAAAATGTCCGTGATGCTTCCGGTCGTGCTCCCAGAGGGGAACGTCGCGATGGTGAAAAGCGTGACGGTGGACGTCGTGAAGATGAAAAGCGTGACGGTGATCGCCGCGAAAGTGGTGGCGGAGGTAGTGGTAAGACTGCCCGCGCCCGTCAAAAGCCTCGTCCCACTCCCGATAGCTCTGCCGTAGAAGGCAAGCGCCTCTACGTGGGTAATCTTTCCTATGATGCTGCTGAGCACGACTTGGAAGATTTATTCAAAGGGGTCGGTGCTGTCCGCAACATTGAGATCGTATACAACCGCAATACCCACCGCTCCAAAGGCTACGGATTTGTGGAGATGGCTCGTGTTGACGAAGCGAAGCGTGCCGTGGAAGTCCTCCATGACCAGCCTTTTATGGGACGCACTCTGATCGTCAACGGGGCAAAATCCACGGGGCCGATTGATTCCGACGGGGATCCCGCGCCGCAGGAAAACCCTCCGCCCAATCTCCCTGAGACTAAGGAGTAATTGATCCCTCGAATTTCACTTTCAGCCCGTTCGGAGTTTTCCGAACGGGCTTTCTTTTTCTACACTCTGCCCATGAACCTCTCTCCCCTCTATCTGTGCGGTACCACTGCGTCGGGAAAAACCGCGCTGGCGCTGGCCTTGGCGGAGGCGTGGGGGGGAGAGATTGTCAATGCCGATGCCTTCCAGATCTACCAGGGCCTGAAGGTTCTCAGTGCGGCTCCGACGGCGGGCGAATTGACCCAATGTCCGCATCACCTTTTTGGGTTCATTGATCCCACTGATGCTATGGATGCCTCCAAATACGAATCTCTTGCGGGTCCGGTGATGGCCGAGATTCAAGCACGTGGAAAGCGGCCCATTGTCGTGGGAGGATCCGGGCTTTATCTCAAATTCCTTACGCATGGCGTCGCTCCCGCTCCTTCGGGGGATGCGGAAATCCGAGCCGAGTTGGATCAACTACCGGTCGAGGAAATCTATCGTCGCTTGGGAGAACTTGATCCCGAGGAAGCGGCGAAGCAGAACTCCGGGAACCATCGACATCTTTCGCGGGCTTTGGAAATTTGCCTGATCACCGGGGGGAAGGCTTCCGATCTTCGCAAGAATTTTGAAGATCCGGCCCGGCTTGAAAATCTCGATGGCATTGTCCTCACCTGGCCGCGCGAAATTCTCGCGGCGCGCATTGCTCTCCGGACCGCGCGCATGCTTGAGGAGGGCGCGATTGAAGAAGTGAAAAACCTCCCATCGGAGGCGGGCACGATTCGTCAAGCGATCGGGGTGCGCGAGATTGAGGCGTTTTTGCGGGGAGAAATGACCCGCGATGAGTGTCTGGAACGGATTACGATCTCGACCCGGCAGTATGCGAAACGGCAGCGCAATTGGTTTCGCCGGGAGGCTTGGTTGAGACCTGTTGAGGCGAGTCTTTCGCTCGATGCGCAGGTAGCTGCGGTGGGATCGGTTTAGAGTTTTGGAGCAAGCTCATCGCACTCCAAAGAGACGTGATTCTTACGATGGCCACTGTTTGCCTGGGCGGGAATTTTGGGGGTGGGGAAGGTGACGAAAAGACGTCCACGATTGGCTGTGAGAATGGGGCTCGCGAACGGTGATCTTTCGCGGTTGAGGGCTCGTGGCCCCAAGCTCACAAGCCCACCGCAAACCTCAGAATACCGAAACGTGTTACCAACTGAACGATCTCGCTCTTCTGATCTGGATTTCTGATCTGGATTTCTGATCTGGATTTCTGGGCTGAGTCAGGGATGCTGTTCTGCGTCAGATGAACATTTCGCGTGAGCAGGCCGGGAAAATTTGGAGGGTGAGGCCGGAATGGCCTTTTCTTCTTTTTCTGGTGCTTGCGGTGGTGGCTTATCTGGGGCTGCTTCTGCTGATGGTGGGGGCGAATGTCCTGACGGTTTCCTGGGAGGATGTCGGGGAAATTTTGAAGGACCCCGATATTCAATCATCGATCAAGTTGACCTTCGTGACATGCACCGCGACGGCGATTCTTTCGGTCATCGTGGCGGTGCCGGTGGCTTATCTTCTCTCGCGGTATCAGTTTCGGGGGCGGGCTGTTCTCGATACCTTACTCGATATTCCGATTCTCCTCCCTCCTCTGATTGTGGGCTTGAGTTTGTTGGTTTTATTTAATCGGGTATCACTCACGGATTGTTGTTGGATGCTGGCGGGGGGGCTTTTTCTAGGAGCGATCTTTGGGGGATTTAAAGTCACTCGAAAGCAGATGATGGTGCCTTCGATTCTAGTGGGGATCGCGCTTGTTTTTGCGTTGCTCGGGTTTGTCTTTCGCCGCGAAACTTCTTCGCTCGAAGACGTGGTGAGTGGGGCGGGCTTACCGATGACTTTCCATCCCCTGGGCATTGTCCTGGCCCAGTTTCCAGTGGCGGCGGCCTTTGCGGTGCGGACGATGCGGACGACTTTTGATCAGATCAATCCGCGCTACGAGGAGGTGGCGATGACTTTGGGCTGTCATCGCGGGCAGGCTTTTTCGCGAGTCGTGCTGCCTTTGGCCGGAAAAGGAATGGTAGCGGCGGGAACGATGGCGTGGGCGCGGGCTTTGGGCGAATTTGGACCCATTTTAATTTTTGCGGGAGCGACGCGGGGTCGGACCGAGGTGTTGGCGACTTCGGTTTTTCTGGAGATCAATATTGGAAATCTGCCGGGGGCGGCGGCCTTGTCGTTACTCATGATTTTAATCGCGGTCGCGACCTTGCTTTTGGTGCGCACCTTTATCGGGAAAGGAGAGGTTTCGTGAGTGGGATGTTGGAGGTAGAGAATTTAAGTGTGATGGCGGGCCGTTTTGAGCTCACGGATTTTTCGCTGACGATCGGGAAGGGGGAATGTGTCGCTTTGATGGGGCCGAGTGGTTGCGGGAAGACGACTTTGATGGAGTCGATCTGCGGGCTGCGGAGGGATGGGCTGGTTGGGGGGCGGATTTTGTTGGGGGGAGATGATGTGACAAATCTCCCGGCGGGAGCACGTGGGATTGGTTTGGTGCCTCAGGATGTCGCGCTTTTTCCGACGATGACGGTGCGTGAGCAGTTGGAATTTGGGCCGAGACTTCATCGGTGGAAGACGGCGCAAATGAAGGAGAGAGTGGAGGGATTGGCGGGGGATTTAGGCTTGGAGAAGTTGCTGGATCGGAAGCCGCAAGGGCTTTCGGGTGGTGAGGCAAGGAGGGTCGCTTTGGGGCGGGCCTTGGCTTTGCGGCCGCGCTTGTTGTGCTTGGACGAAGCGCTGACCGGACTGGATGAGGCGCGGCATGATGAGGTTCTTTTGGTGATTCGGAGAATGATCGAGCGGGAAGGGGTGACGGCCTTGCATGTCACGCATTCGCGGGCTGAGGCGGGGGCCTTGGCTGATCGGGTGGTGGAGATGGCGTGAGGGGGTTTGAGAGAAGGCACAAAAAACGCCCCGGTTTTCCGGGGCGTTTTGAAAGTTGTTTTGCGGGGTCGCTTACTTGTTCGTGGCCTTCATGCGGAGGGCTCCGAGGATGCTGAGTCCGCCGACGAGGAGGAAGGAGAGGATGCCGATGGTCGAGCCTCCGAGTCCGCTTGAAGGGACTTCGGCGAAGATGGGAGGGAGGGGGTCGATACGCGGGTTGATGAGGTCTGCGACTGTGAGAGGAGGAAGAGGAGGGGTCTGAAGTTCGGCGCGGTGTGGCGTGACCATCTCCGCAGTGACGGCAGGTGCTTTGTTGCCAAAGGAATTGCGAACGTAGGTCAGGACGGCGGCGATTTCCTCATCATTCATGGCTGCGCCCAAGGGCATCATCGGAGCTTGGAATTCGTAGGTCTTGCCTGCAACTTCGATGGGGCCAGTGAGTCCACGGAACTGGATACGGGCGAGGTTTTCGACGGGGCCGACGACCCATTCGGAGGCAGCGAGAGGAGGTCCCAAATTAGCGACTCCTTCTCCGTTCATGCCGTGGCAGGCAAAGCAGAACATGAATTTTTCTTTGCCAAGTGCCATGACGGCGGTATCAATTTGGTTTTCTTCGCTCACGATTTTGCTGGTTAGGGTGGATTTCGCGGGAGTCTCGTCCCTGTTTGTGGTTTCGTCCATCTTTTTGGTGTCGCTTTCTGCTTTGTCGGTCGCAGTGGCGAGGATGAGTTCTTTGACCTCGTATTTGGCGGGTTTTTCGTTGTTTTCTTTGGTCATGGTCAAAAGCCATGCGATGACATCGCGCGCTTCATAGGGAGTGAGGATGGCTCCCATGGCGGGCATACTGGAAGCGGACTTGGGCTCTTCCGCTAGATCGCTGCGTTTGACACGCCAGATGTTTTTTTCGTCTTCCTTGAGGTCGAGGTATTCTTTGGTTTGGGCGACGATGAAGCCCGCTTTGTTGCTTCCGTCCTTGAGGATAAGGTCGGCGAAGCCGAAGCCATCGGCGATCTGGGCGTGGGGGAGGATGAGGGATTCTAGAAGTCCGGCGGCATCTTGGCGGAGGGCCACTCCCATAAGGCTGGGGCCGGCCTCGCCTCCTTCGCTGTGGCAGCGCATGCACTGGGCCGCTCCGTGGGATTGGAAAATCTTGAAGCCGCGTTCGGCATTGCCCCCGGCGAGGCTGACCTGCCACTTGGCGAGTGGGTCGTCGGGGTTGAGCGATTCTTCGTAGGCGGCGAGGGCGGACTTGATCGCAGGCTCGTCACGGGATTGGGCGGCGAGGATGAGGTCGAGATTGGTGGCGCGGTCGCCTTTGCGATCCTTGAGTTCGGCGAGGGCATCGCGGAGAAGGGGGACGGCGTGTTCGGCGGGGAGTCCGGCGACGATGGACCAAGCGGTTTGGCGTCGGACGGTGCTTTGGGATTCGAGAGCGCCCTGCAAGGCTGCAACGGTGGAGGCGGGGTCTTTTTCGGAAGCGATTTTAAGGGCGGCGGTGGCGAGGGTGTCGTCATCGGCCCGGGCGGCTTCGGCGAGGATCTCGGCGGAGTTTTCGGGGTTGCCTTTGAGGAAAAGGCTGAGGGCTCCGGCGCGAGTTTGGCCATCGGCTTTTTCATCGCGGATGACGCGGGTGAGGCTACCGGAGTCGAGTCCTTCGTGCTCAATGTTATATTTGAGTGCGAGTTTTACGGTGTCGCCAAAGATCTCGGGTCCGGCTCCGAGAAGGAGGCCGATGTTTTTTGCGAGGACGCTTTCCATCATCTTTGGATTGCGTGGAGGAAGAGGGGAATGCTTGCCGAGGGATTGATCGACGACGTGGGGCTTGACCCACATCGCGAGGAGTCGCATCGCTTCCTGACGTTCTTCGATGGGGAAGGCTTGATTGGCGGCGGCTTTGATGAGGCGAGTCAGGTTTTGCTCGTTGCCAATGCGGAAGGCGCTGTGGATGAGACGACGCAAGATCATGCGGGTGACGGGGCGTTGCGGACCGGCGAGTGAGGCGTCATCGAGGAGGGCCGCGATGACGGCGCGGGCATCTTCGATTCCGGTATCGTGGATCGCGCGAATAGCGTCGTTTGAGATTTTCAGATTGGTGTCACCGAGGAAGCTGATGACTTTGGCGCTGCCCATGCGGCGTAGAGCGATGACAGCGGCGTGGCGGATGGCGTCGGATTCGTTTCGAACGAGGCTGGCGAGGGATTGATCGTTTGTGGTGCCGAGAAGGGCCATGACGCCAGCGTGGCGGAGGACGGGGTCGTCGTCGCCATTCAGCCTGATCATTTCCAAGACGGCGGGGAAGGCCTCGGTGTCACCGATACGGCCGATAGCGATGGCGGCGAGAGCGCGCACGCGGGGGGAACCATCTGAGAGGAGAGGAGTGAGGAGACCGGCTGTTTTGAGGGTGGATTCGCCGAGGGCTTTGGCGACTTGGGCGCGGACACGAGGGTCGTTATTTTCAAGTTGGCGGGCGAGGAAGGAGGTAGCGGATTGGTTCTTATGTTTCCGGGCCATGATGCCGAGTCCCCAGATGCCATGGAGGCGTTCGAGGTGGTTGACTCGTTGATTGGCTGCGGCGGTGAAGTAGGCAAGGGCGTCGGGATTATCCGCGAGGTGGAGCTGGGCGCGGAGGCGGACGCGTTGGTCGGGGTGGGTGAGCAACTTGGCGAGCTCGGAGGAGGGGGCTTCTTTGAAGTTGGTCCTGGCTAGGATTTCCGAGACGGGTTTGGCGGGATTTTTTTCAGCAAGGGTGTAGATGCGTCCGGCATCGTGTGATTCCCAGCCGGAGACGTAGTCGGAGATGTAAAGTTTACCATCGTAGCCCCACTCGAGGTCGGTGGCGGCGACCCCCCAGTTAAATTTTCCAGATTGGTCGAGGGCGAATCCGGCGCCGTCTTCTTTGATGGTGAAGTTCCAGATTCCCGAGACGGCGGCACTTCCGCGGTAGTCGCAGATGAGGAATTGATCCTTACAACCGAGGCTGTATCCGGTGCCGGGATAGTAGGCGAGACCGGAGGGACCGGAGGTGAGATTCTCCATGGGAGGGACGATGTGGCCAGGTTGGGAATCGTTTTTTGGCGCCCACATTTTTTCCTGCATCCACTGGTTAATGGGGCGATCGGGGATGCCTGCGGTGGTGTGGAACGAGTGAAGAACCTGGTGGCCCATGCGCCAGCCGGAGTCGGCTCCTTCGAGGAGGAAGACGACGCGCGCGCGGTCTCCTTGGTCGGAATTGTTGTCGACGGTGATCCCGGTTCCAAATTGATCGAAGGCGATCTCCTTTGGGTTACGGAGGCCGGTGTGGACGACTTCCATGTTTGAGCCATCGGGATCGAAGCGGAGAATGGCACCCTGGTTGGGGAACTTATATTCCTTTCCTTCGCGGGTCGTGAAGCTGAAGCCACGGTCGCCGATGGTGGTGTAAAGCCGTCCGTCGGGTCCGAGGGCGAAGCCATTTAAGTCGTGACCGGAGAAGGAGACGCGGACGCCAAAGCCATCCTGGAGGACGCGGTGTTCGTCGGCTTTGAGGTCGCCGTTGTCATCGCTGAGCCTGTAGAGCTTGGGAATGCAGGCGAAGTAGATGTTGCCCTCGAAGGCCATGATGCCGGCGGCGGTGCCATCGAGCATGTCGTTGAACTTATCGGAGAAGATTTCTGTTTTATCGGCGACGCCATCGCCATCGGTATCGACGAGGACGCGGATTTTTTCGGAGATGTCAGTGAGTTTTTCGAGCGGGAGTTTTTCCTTCCACTTTTCATACATCGCGGCGCGGTCGGCCGTGGTTTGCGAGGAGATATCGTCCATCAACCAGTAGAGGTGCCTGCGGTTGTCCTCGACGCCGTGGGCGAGGCGGTGGGTTTCGGCGACGTAAACTTCGCCCGTTTCGGCGATCGTGAGGGCGGTGGGTGAGTAAACTCCGTGGACCTTGTTTTCGGCGAAGAGGGTGACTTTGGATCCTTCGGGGACGGTCATTCCGGGGATGACATCAGTTGCGACCAGGCCGCCATCAGGGTTTCGAGCTTTTGGGGTGGGCTTTGGGAAGAAGGGCTTCTTCTGATCAGAGAAGACGAAGTGGTCGGCATTGATGATGCCCCAAGCACCTTTTTCGGCATCGATGATCTGGACTTGCGCTTTTTTGCCGAGGTGGTCTTTCAAGGGCCAGAGGGTTTGGCGCATTGCGAGGTCATTTTGGCCGGTGGCTTCCAAGACGACTTTTCCGTCGATGAGGAGTTGGACGGCGGTTTTGGCTTTGTGATTTCCGCCGGAAATTTGGAAGGCAAGGAAGGGGAGTTTGATCTCGAATTCCGGTGAAGTGAGAGAACCGGTGGCGGCGTCTCCGCCGTGGGCCGAGCTGATAAAGTAGCTTTCTGAGTAGCCGGTAACTTCACCATTCATCCCGGCAGGGCTGGCGGCGGTGGGGGCTTTGCCAAAAGCGGTGCCTCCAACGGCCCATTCGCCGAAACCGTCGGATTCAAAGGTATCAAAGACCAGGTCAGTGGCAACTGCGGGAAGACAGAGAGAGAGAAGAAGGGACGCGAGGCGCATAAGTAGCTGGGGTTCGGGTTGGGCTGCGAGACAATGATACGGAGACCGGAATACGCAAGGAATCCGAGAAGAAATCCGCATGTGAGGAAATGCCTGTGGGGGGTGGATTTGTCCGTTGGAAATGCGGGGTTTGGGGGGAGAAGTTGCGGGGGCCTAGTCGCTTGGATGAGGGGGCTTGGTTGAGGAGTGACCAGAGAAGGAACCGAAGTAAGGAGAACTTGGTTGAGGGCGCCACGACTTGTGCTGGCGCGTTTGGCGTAGTGAGGACTATGGGAGCTCGAGTTTTTCGAATCCGCCGAAGTTGGCGGCAAGCTTGTCGTTGGCGGTTTGGAGAACGCCGACGACGGAGCCAGTGCGGGGGAGGTAAACGGGGGATCCGCTCATTCCGCCGGCGGGGAAGGGGGCGTCGGTTTTGTAGGAGTATCGGAATTGCTCGCCTTGGGCTTCGGCCATGATGGTGGCGGGGATTTTTTGGCCGCGGTTGAGAATGAAAATACGGTCACCTTTTTTAAGATCGGTATCGGGGTGATAGATGAGGGCTTTGTCCGGTGAGAGCGTTTTTTGGTCGTAGGTCCAGAGGTGGAGGTCTTTTTGAAGATGAACGCGTTTTTTCAGGATGACGGGGTCTTTTTGCCCTTCGCGGAAAAGTTGGGCCCCGGGGGCGGCTCCGCCCTGGTGGACGGAGGAAACGATGAAGTGTTCGCCATCGTGTTGAAGTTGGAAGAAGGCTCCTAGTGTTTTTTCAGTGTGGAGGGTTTGGTAAGCGGGAGGCGGGGCGGAGGTCGATGTTTCCTCTTTGGAACATGACAAAAGGAGAGCGAGGGAGATGAGGGTCAGGAAGGAGTTTCTCATGGTTGATTTGGAATTTGAAGGGATCACTCGGAGGGAGGTTGAAATAACCTGTCAACTTCGCGTTGGGATAGGGGGTTGGTGAACCAGGTCCCACTGAGAGGTGGGGCAAAGTGGTAAAGCTGGGTTTCGTTGGCAGTTCGGATGGTCTGCCAATCTTCTAAGATTTCCGCGATGGGAGTTTCTCCGCGATAGATGGCGAGGGCGCGCTTCTTTTCGTCGAGCAATATGAGGAGCGGAACTGTGGGAGGCGGAGTGCGATCGAAGAGGCCTGCTTGGAAGTTGTGGATGCGGCTGATAGATGGGGCGTCGATGAGTCCCCAGGGGAAGGTGAACTTGGTATGATCGATGAGGTCGTAAGCATGCGAAAGGTCAGTGGCAGGTCCGGAAATGCCATCGACAGATAAGGCTAAAACTTCGAGTCCAGAAGTGCGGATGGCGGTGGCGCTTTTTGAGATTTCCTGAAGCGAGGTTTCGCAATGATTGCAGGTGCCGGACCAGAGGATGAGAAGGCGGGGTTTGCCATCTGCGACGAGAATTTTGGTCTGAGCGGCTTGATTGCGGAAGGTGATTTTTGGAAAGGGAACTCTGGCTGGGAGAATGATGCGGGCTTGTTGTGCTGTGACCGCTTCGAGGGCTTGTGGCTTTAAGGTGATGGCTGCGCGTTGTGGAAGCGCGAGGGCTTTTCCGGTGCCTTGTTGGAGTAGGAAACGACCGGCGCTGAGGTCTACGAAGATTTCGACTTCTCCGCCCGGCCAAATGACGCGCGCTTTGGTTTGGTCGACTTCCGAGCCGAGGCCGAAGTGGAGCCACTTGCTCGATTGCGAGAGGAAGAGATCTCCCGCTCGCACGGATCTCACGAGGCGGTCTTTCTTGGCGGGGAGGAGTTCTACGACGGCTCCGATGGCATCGCGGTTGCTGGTGGTTCCTTGCAGTTTAAGGGCGATCGAAGGAGGGCTTTTGTGCCGATTCAACATGAGTCGCAGACGTGGGGCGTTGCGATTGCGATACCATAGGTCGAGCCGCCCGTCCTGATCCCAGTCGACGATGGCGAGGCCGCGACCGTCTTCGATTTGATCGAGCCCGGCGAGGTGGGACATTTCGTGGAAGCTTCCGTTTTTCCCGTTGAGGAAGAAGCGGTTTTGCTCGCTTCCGCTCCAGGAATGCCCGTTGCGGACCAGCTTCATCAAGCCCGCCCAGCCGCGCGCGTAGTCGGCGATCTTTTCGGAAGGTGACACGACCTCCCGCCAGAAGAAACTTCACAAGTCATCGTCGCGCGTGTTGCTGAGGTATCCATTGGTGGTGACGAGGTCTTGCCAGCCGTCGTTATCGAGATCGACGAGAGCGGAACTCCAGGCCCAGCCTCCGATGGTCGTGCCGCTTTCTTCGCTGAGGTCGGTGAAGGAATTTCCCTTCCCGGCGAAGAGGCTGTTGCCGCGTGCCATGCCTTTTTTTCCTTCGCCAAAGTTTCTTTGGAAAGCGACCCGCTGGCCGGCGGAGGAGAACATGTTTCCGACGTGGAGGTCTGCCGCGCCGTCGCGATTGAAATCACCCCAAGAGACTGACATGCCAGCGGCCATGTCTTCGACCCCGGCGGTGGCTGCGATATTGGTGAAGCGGCCTTTGTCATTTCGATAGAGGCAGTTGCGGCCGAAGTCATTGGCGACATAGAGATCGGGATCGCCATCGCGGTCGATGTCCTCCCACGCGGCGGCGAAACTCCAGCGGGTGTTGTTTTGATCGAGCCCGACTTGTTGGGTGACGTCCCCGAATTGAAACTTGCCGAGGTTGGAAAGGAGGATGTTGCGTCCGCCATTTTCGGCATCGTTGAAGGGGACCGGCGAGTTCGCTTCGAAGCCGCGTTTGCCTGAGAGGGAGTCGTCGCCCGAGCTGTAGACGCAGGTGTAAATATCGAGGTCGCCATCGTTATCAAAATCGGCTGCGCTGAGTGAAAAAGGATAGGGCGCGCCGGGGAACCCGCCTCGGAGTTCGAACTTTCCGGCGCCATTGTTTTCGGCGAAGGCGATCATGGCGATGGTGCTCACGACGAGGTCTTGGTCGCCGTCATTATCAAGGTCCACCAAGAGGGCGCTGCGTGAATCTTCGAGCCAAGCGACGCCCCAGTTGGCGGCCACTTCCTTGGCGGAGCCATCGGCTTGTTGGAGGTAGAGTTGGTTGGGCAGGCTGCCTCCCTCGCACACGTAAATGTCTTCCAAGCCATCGCCATTGACGTCGCCGGTGGCGATGCCGTGGTGGCCGGTCATGGCGAGATCGCCAATGCGGGTGATGCGTTGGGACCAGTGGTCGAGGCCTTTCAAAATCTGGGCTTCAAAGCGGGGGTTTTTGGCGAGGACGGACTTTGTGACATCGAGGAACCATGGGCTTGGTGCGAAGACGGTTTTGAATTTTTTGACCTCTAGTGACCGGAGTTTTGGAGGGGTCTCGGCTGTCCATAAGCAGAGCCAGGTTGCGGAGTATTCTGCGCCCTCGCGATTTGCTTCGACATGGAGACGGGTGCTGCGTTTTTCAAGGCCGGTGACTTTGAATTTCAGTTTTCCCAGTTGTTTGATTTGGGCGAAGAGGCTTTGGGGGTTTGTGGGGACTGCTTCACCGCCGCTTGCGGTGTAGAAGGTGGATTTCATTTCCAAGGGAGGCGCTGTTTCGAGTTTGGAGGAGCGGAAGTGATCGGCGAGGAGAGGGGTAACTTCTTGCTCGGTTTGGGGGTTGGCGAGGAGTTGGAGTTGGGTGAGGGCGTGATTGGAGAATCTTTCGCCGGGCCATGAGAGGTTTGCTTCGGAGGTTGGGAGTTTGTTTTCGAGGGGGAGGTCGGTGGATGCGGGTTTTGCTTGGGAGGGTTTTGGAAGGCGGTCGGGGCGTGGCATTTCCTTCAGGCGAAGCGGGATGAGATCATTTTTGGTGGTCGGTTCGCTCCGGGATTCAGCGAGGCTGGTGATCGCGAGGATGAGGTAAAGGAGGTGGCGGGGTCTCATCAGGATGTGGATCTTAGCGGCCAGGGTGGCTGCCGTCGATCTGGATTAGGACTGATTCATCGAGAGTGTTGATGGGGAAGGTGCCGTCGAAGATCGGGGTGATCTTTACCGGCGAAGAACTGGATCTCTTCTGCGGTGAATTTGAAGAACTGGCTATACCAAGCGATACTGGGAAAGCCGGCTGTTCTGCCATATTTTTGAAAATGTTAGCGGGATTTTACGTCCGATCGCGATTGTGTTCCGGTCTCTGAGTTGCTTGCCGTCGTAGCCCGTCAATCCGGTCAACAAGTTCCGAAGCAATGGGACTGTGGATCGCGAATCCAAATTTTTTCGGTGGTGAAAATGAGATTTTTCTACCCCAGCGACTAGAGTTTCGAAGAGTCAGCGTGATTCGGGGTGATTCGGGGTGGATTGACAAAGCTGTTGTCATTCACGTTGATGATGTTGAGCAATAGAATGCGTTCTTCTGAATCTTTATTACGGACTATCAGGGCATTGCCATCTTCCGTCACTTGGTCCATCAAATCAAAAACTAAGATCTTCATGATGAGGTATCCGAACCCAAGCATGACTGTTAGGAAGACAATGATCGAGGTGTGAAAAGTGCCCCCCTGAATACTGCCTGCTATTGCGCCGACAAGGAATAGGCTAAGGGCGCCAAACCAAATAGCGGGAAAAACCTTCTTGTAGAAATAGGGAGTCGACGATGAAAGTTGTCGCTTCATATTTTAGGGGTGATTTTTTTCTTCAGTGAAGAACCCGTCCTCTTTCCAGTGAGATATTTTAAGATGCATATTCGTAACTGAAAGATGCTTGTCCGCGGAAGAAGAGTTCGCCGGTGTTGTCGGTGAGGAAGCTGATTGATTTCGAGCCGGAGGTGAAAGCGGAGAGGTTGACTGATCTGGTGAGGACGGCAGCGGGTGAGATTTGGGCGCTTAGGAGGGTGATGAGGATTGGTGCGTTCATTTGGATGGATTGGTTGAGGGACGGGGAATTAAACAACCACGAAATAAACAAAATAAACGAAACTTGGTTGAGGGTGGCGAATTACTGTTTGTTGCTGATGCCCGCTATTTGAGTTGTGTGTAGCTTCCGACTGGGGACGCTTTGATCGCGTTTTCGATATCGGGTAGGATCGTCAAAATTTGTTCGAGGCGTGTGTATGGTTACTCGATAATTAAGATACGGCGTAACGGGAGCGGGGCAATGTTTTTGAAGCACCATGGTGGGCCATGTCTCCAATCTGGATACGCGTGACAATGCTTGGTCAAATCCCAGAGATGATGAAAATCGATCCAAAACCAATTTGGCAGGAAAACTGGTAGGGGGCTTTTCTGTCATAAACCTGAATGTGGTCTCACCAAAACCAGAGAGGAATCTCCCCGAGAAAGACGCAAAAATCATTCTCACCGGCCTCATAAGCTTGCAATGCCTGTGACAGCCGAATGGTCCCATCATCATGCAATGAAAGTTCAAATCTATCACCCGAAGCGGCGATATGGCTCTCGCTGCCTGGTATCAATTGGCATTTGCGATACCAATGATCGATTTTATTTGTGCAACCTGAAATGGAAATGTCCTCAGCCGAAGGTGGGGTGAGGGGGATGGTGGCTTTACCGTAGGTCTGGTATTTGGAAATCGCATCCGAAAGTGAGGTGTGTGCTCCACGGTAGTGAAAGCTGCGGTAGCCACGAGGTGCGTCGTGATAACTCCATATGCTGGCCATTTCTGTTCGTTACCAATCAGGGATGTTTAGGGGCTTGGTTGGGGGGGGGCAAAAGTGCAACTTTCGACTACTGTTGCTTGGGTTGAGTGGCTTAGGTGGTGGCGCGGAGGGCTAGGTATTCTTCGACGGCGCGGGTGGGGTCATCGGCTCGCATGAGGGTTTCTCCGATGAGGACGGCGCTGGCGCCGGCGTCGAGGGCGCGTTGGGCGTCGGTGGTGTTTTTGAGGCCGGACTCGGAGACGAGGATGACGTTGTCGGGGACTTCTTCGGCGAGTTGCTCGGTGGCGATGAGGTCGGTGGTGAAGGTTTTTAAGTTCCGGTTGTTGATGCCGATGAGGTCGGCTCCGAGGTCGAGGGCGCGCTCCATTTCGCGGAGGTCGTGGACTTCGACGAGGACGTCGAGCTGCACTTCTTGGGCGGCGTCGTAGAGTTTCCGGAGTTTGTCGTCATCAAGGGCGGCAACAATGAGGAGGATGGCATCGGCGCCGGAGACGCTGGCTTCGTAGATCTGGCATTCGTGGACGGTGAAGTCCTTGCGCAGAAGGGGAATGGGGGAGATTTTGGAAATCTCCATGAGGTAGGAAAGGTGGCCCTGGAAGTATTTCTCATCGGTGAGGATGGACATGCAGGAGGCACCTCCGTCGATGTAGCGCTTGGCTTGGCGGACGGCGTCGAAATTGGGATCGATGATGCCGGCGGAGGGGGAGGCTTTTTTGACCTCGGCGATGACGCTGAGGCGGTCGGGGCCGAGATCGAGCGCGGAGCGGAAGCCTCCGAAGTCGTTGCGCATAAGGGCGGAGGCGCGGAGTTTCTTGGTGAGGGGAATGAGAGGTTCAATCTCCTGCTTTTTGTAAGCGATGATTTCGTCCAGCTTGTTCATAGGCGGCGCTTCATCCAATACGCCAAAGGGGTGAAAAGGAAAGCGATCAATTCCACTCTTGTGGTGGGTGGGGGGATGGGGAATGCTCCGAGTCTCATGCAAGTGCTTTTAATTCTAGTGTGCCTTCTTCCGGTAATGCTCCGGGGGCAGTTGAATGAAACGAGTAGCGTGGGGGGGCGTCTCACCGTTTACGGGGGAAGTTCGGCACTGCGGGTGGCGATGGTTCAGGATGCGGAGATTTTGATTAAGGATCTGGATCATTTGGCGGGAGAGGTGACGGGGAAGGCTTTTCCGATTTTCCTGCAACTTTATCCGGCGGTCGAGGGGAAGGCGTCGCGGATTGGGCGTGATTTTTTAAAGACTCCTGAGGCGGTGAGCAAGTATCGCTTGCAGATTGACCTGAGATTGGGGCAGGGGAATTCCTTTGATCAGGACCAGCTTGACCGGGTGCTTTTGGAGATGCTTTTGATGGAGCGGACGCTGCGGTCGCTCCCTGAGGATGAGACAGCCGAGCGGGTGGAAATTCGGCCGTGGCTCCTGGATGGGGTGATGGAGGCGATCTTGTGGGATAAGAATAAGGGAGACCGTCGGATGTATTCCTCGTTGGTGGATAGTGGGGGCTGGGTGGAGGTTGAGAAGTTGGCGGACCGGACGACGGTGGGCGATTTGGATGTTCTGACACGGGAGCTTTTTCGGGCGTCCTCCGGGGCCTTGGTGATGGCCTTGTTGGCGCAGCCGCAGGGGAAGGAAAGTATGGTGAATTTTCTGGGCAAGGTGGCGGTTTATGAAGGGGAGCCGCTGAATCTGTTGCGAACTCATTTCCCGCAGGTGAATCTGGGATCGAAGAGTTTGGAGCGATGGTGGATGTTGCAGGTGGCGGCGATGTCCGAGCAGAAGTTAACGGAGAGGATGACGATTCCTGAGACGGAAGAGCAGTTGGGGAAAGTGCTGGAGCTTCATTTGCGGGATGCGCGGGGCCGTGTTTATCGGGTGGGCATTGAATCGTGGAATCAGGTCGCGGCTTTGGCGACGAAGGAGGAGCGGATTGAAGCGGTGCGACCGGCCTTGGATTTACTGGCACACTTGAGCTTTCGTAGTTTCCCGACTTATCGTGACGTGATTGGAGAGTATATTCGCTTACTCTCCGGACTGGCGATGGGGAAGACGGAGGGGATGGAAACGGCTTTGGGGAATTTGCAGACCTTCCGGACAGCGGAGAGTCAGCGCCACGAACAGGTGGAGGATTATATGGACTGGCATCACCTCAGGAGCGTGATAAAGGAGAGTGGAAAATTTGAGGACTTTATCCGACTGAAGAAAAACCTGCGCGGCGACGAGGATTCTTCCAAGGATCCGATTCAGGAGTATCTCGATAAGGTTCAGAAACTCTACGAGCAGCCAAAGCGGCGATAGTTTTTGGGATCCGGGCAAAAAGAAGCGCCCCGGAAGAAATGCCTGCGAAAACATGGACCTTCCGGGACGCGTAGAAGAACAAGCTGGATTAATTTCTCGTTCACCCCCATTAGGTCAGGAAGTGGACTTCGATTACAGGAAAAGTTTCTAAATTTTTTGGAAAACTGGTGAGGAGTTCTCTTGACAAGGATTACCCTTTCGTGGTAGTGGCGACTTGCTCCGGGAAATACTTTAGGAGTGATTCGGTGACGTTGGGGGCGGCCATGCCGAGTCCGCAGGCGGAGGTGGCTTTCATCGCTTCGTTGATGTCGGTGACTTCCTCGGTCCAGGCTTCGGTGGAGAGGTTTTTGGCGTCGCCATTGAGTCGTTCGGTGAGGCGCTGGGTGCCGATGCGGCAGGGGAAGCACTTGCCACAGGATTCGTGGGCGAAGAAGGCCATGGCATCGTGGGCCGCTTTGACCATGTCGCGGGTGTCATCGAAGACCATGATGCCGCCGGCACCGAGGAAGGAGCCGTGTGATTTGATGCAGGGATCGTCGAGGGTGAGGTCATCGAGGATTTGGTGGCCGAGAAATCCGCCGGAGAGTCCGGCCATCGTGACGGCTTGAATGCTACGTCCGGAGAGCGGTCCGCCGGCCCAGTCGTAGAGGAGGGTTTTTAAAGGGAGGCCGAAGGGGATTTCGTAGTTGCCGGGGCGGGCGATGTCGCCTGAGAGAGAGATGAGCTTTGTCCCGATGTGTTCGCCGAGTCCGAGGGTGTGATACCACTGGGCCCCTTTGGTGAGAATGTGGGGAACGGCGCAGAGGGTTTCGACGTTGTTGACGACGGTGGGCTTGTCTTCGAATCCGTGTGTGACGGGGAAGGGGGGTTTGTTGCGGGGGAAGGGGTGTTTCCCTTCGAGCGAGTTGAGGAGGGAGCCTTCTTCACCGCAGATGTAGGCTCCGGCTCCTCGGCGGACGTAGAGGTGGAATTCGAACCCGGTGCCGAGGATGTTGTTGCCGAGAAGTCCGGCCTCGCGAGCTTCGGCGAGGCATTTTTCGAGGAGAAGATTGGTTTCGGGGTATTCGTAGCGGAGGTAGATGAATCCGCGAGGCGCTCCGGTGGCGAAGGCGGCGATGATCATGCCTTCGATGAGAGCGAAGGGATCGTAATCCATGAGGGCGCGGTCTTTGAAACAGCCCGGCTCACCTTCGTCGGCATTGCAGACGATGGACTTGGGATGGCGATCGCATTCGGCAACGGCCTTCCATTTCAGTCCGGTGGGGAATCCGGCGCCGCCGCGTCCGGCGAGTTTGGAGGCGGTGATGGTTTCGATGATTGCGTCGGGGCGGCCAGCGAGGGCTGACTTAAGTGCGAAAAATCCGCCATTGGCTTTGTAGCCAGCGAGGGTGTTGTGACCTTCTTTGCGGATGTTTGCGAAGAGGGCCTCTTCTACTCCGCCGGGATTGATAGGTGGGAGGGGAGAAGGGGTTGGTTTGAGGTCGGCTGCGGTGGTTCCGGCGAGGGTGGCGTGTCCGGTGAGGACGGGGATGGGGGCATCGCAACGACCGGAGCAGGGCATCTCGGTGGCGGCTTGGCCTTGGGCTTTGAGAGTTTCGAGAATCTCATTTCCACCACGGAGACAGCAGATGTTACCGGTGCAGACGCGGGGGGCTTCGAGACCGCCGGGAGTGCGGGAAAAGTGGTGGTAGAAAGTGACGGTGCCGTAGAGGTCGGCGAGGGGAGTTTTGAGGCCAGCTGCGACGGAGCGGAGGGCCTCGTCTGAGAGGTAGCCGTCACGATTGTGGAAAGCGTGGAGTAAAGGGAGAAGCGGGGCGGGCTCGTCTTTCCACTGATCGATGAGCTGCTGGTCGGATGCTTGAACTACCATAGAAGGAGAATGACGGATTGGGGGGAAGAGGCAAGAGGGAAGGGCCAATGAAAACGGGCTGGAATTGAGTCCGCAGGTTCTAACCCTGCTAGGGCTCAAGCCCTAGCTCCTTCCGATGGGCCCCGATTGTTGGTGCTACTGTTAACGCACCGCATTCGCTACAAGATAATCCACGAGCAGTTCTTCCAGGATTCATAAAGGGACGCCACTTATCGTTTGGACGTCGGATCTGGAGCTGCGAACTCCCAAAGCCAGTCAGTAAGGAATTTAGCCATGTTCGATTCAGGGCGGCTTCGACCTCGACGAGGATAGCCCCACATATCGGGCACCTTCTCGGATGGTCACTCATGATTCAGGTCTGAAGGTTTAGGCTGCGGGCTTGGCCTTGTCCGTTGAGGCGGATTTGGGCTCTTCTTCTTCCGGCTCGACGATGACGACTTTGACTCCGTTTGCGGATGTGGCGAGGCGGTTGGTGACGAGGTGCCAGCCTTCAATGAGGTCTTCGTTGACGATGAGGTTTTTTGGGTCGCTCCAGATGGGGGTGATGTCCTGCCGTTTTAAGGTGAGGTCCTCGGGGTTAATGAGGAGAATCTGGCCAGGGCGGCGGAGGGTCTCGCGCGGGATGACGAAGACTCCGGGGATGAGGCCGCCTTCCAAAATGGCACGGACGGGTTGGCCGATGCGGAGGGGGGCGGCGACTTTTGTTTTGAGGCCAAAGGGATCATTGACGCGGGCGATCACGAAGAGTTTTCGTGATTTTTCATCCAGGGTGCCTTCGGTGCGGACGATGGAGCCTTGCCAGGATTGGGTGGAGGCGTCGGTGAGAGCGTCATTGAGGGTGACGGGAATGGGCGCATCTTCCGGGTTATTGGGGAGCTTGACGTGGATGAGTTCGCGAGCGGAGAGGGAGAGGCGGACTTCGGCGAAGTCGGTGGAGAAAATTTCGCCGATTGTCGTTCCCGTGCTGACCGATTGGCCGAGCCCGACGAGGCGTTCCTTCACACGGCCAGCGTAGGGGGCTCTGACTTTGGCTCGGTCTAAGTTGCGGAGGGCTTCGGAGAGTTCGGCTTGGGCGGCCTTGACGTTGGCTCGGGCTTCTTTGAGTTGGGGTTTGCGTAAGACGAGCTCAGTGGGAGGGGTGGTGTAGCCGAGGTCTTCCCAATCGAGGAGGGCTTGTTCGGCGCGGGCTTCTTCTTGGGCGAGGCTGGCTTCGGAGCGAGCGAGGCGGGCTTCGACGGTGGTGCGGGCGGCGATGAAATCGGCGGAATCGAGTTCGATGAGGATGTCGTTTTTCGCAAAAAAGGAACCGCTCTCGAAGTTTGGAGAGATGTGGATGATGCGTCCGCTCACACGTGGGGTAAGGGAGGTTTGGTTGTGTGGTTGGACAATTCCTTGGGACTCGAGGGTGACGCGGTAGTCGATCTTTTTTAAAAGGGTGGCTTGCGCTTCGATAATTTTTTTGGGTGGGCGTGGTGGCGGGGGTTTTTCATCTTCGATGGAAAGCCGTTGATACCCGAAATAACCGATAGCAAGGACGATGAGGGGGAGGAGGAAGCGAAGAAGCCGAGACATGGTGTTCAATAATTGTAAGACCGCATACGCAAAAAGCGAGGCGGGTCTCTCAGTGGATTTTTTGGTGGTGGGGGTGGTGGGAGGGGCTTATGAGGTTTGCCTTCAATGAAGAGAATCATTGTGATGAAAAAACCCCGTGCGATGCACGGGGCTGGTATGAGTTTGGCCGTTGACCAAGGGGATGTGGGTGGGGGCGGGGAGGGCGCTCTGGAGAGAGCCCTTTCTTGGGGGCTTACCACCTGTAGATCATGGAGGCGGAGATGGCCTGCCAGTTGATCTTGTAGTCACCGAGGAAGGCCGCTTGTCGGTTCTTCTCGATTTCTGCGTCATCAAAGAATCCTTGGATGTAGGAAAGGCTGACGCTACTGCGGTCGTTGAGATGGTAAGTTCCGCCTACGCTGAACATGTTTCGGTCGCTAGAGGAGATGGCGGGGGTGAAGGTGTTTTCCTTGACGGGAGATTCGGAGAAGAGATATCCCGCGCGGAGGGTGAGGCGGTCGGTGGCATCCCACTCGATGCCGAGACCTACGCTAAAGGAGTCCTGCCAATCGAGGATGAGGCTTTCGTTTCCAACGTAGAGAGCTTGGTTCACTCCGACGGAGATGGGGATGTCATCGTGGGTGGAGCTTTGAATCCATTCGTATTGGAAGCCGAGTCGCACGCGCTCGTTGACATCATAGCGGTAGGCGAAGGCGATGCTGCCAGGGAAGGTGATGTCGGTGTTGAAATCGCTCTTAGGAGAGAAGGTGCCTTCGAGAGGGCCAGGGATGTTTTCGACGGTGTAGTCGCCGGAATACTCGACCTCGACGGGGAGGCGGCCGACGAGTGAGAAGCGGTGCTTCGGGGCGAGTTGGACGTTGATGCCGAAGTATCCTCCGAGGCCCCAGCCATCGCCATCGAACTCCGCTCCGCCACCGGGGGTGCCGGGGACCATGGTGGCGAGGGCCCAGGGGAAGTCTTGTTGGAAATTAACTTTGGAGTAGGCGATGTCCAGGCCTGCTCCGATGGAGACGCTGTCGCTTAATTGATACGCGACGGCGGGGTTGAGGGTGACGTAGAGGAGCTCCTCATCATAGGGAGCGGTGAATTGGAAGGAGCCTTCGCGCGGCCAAGTGGAGGCAAGTCCGAAGGGGGTATTGAGGCCGATTCCGAAGGCCCACTTTGAATATCCTTCCGGACGAATGACGGCGTGAAAGGTGCCCATGGGGATCCACTCGCGGTCGATGGACTGGCGCGTTCCGCCGGGAGATTTGTAGTCGGTTCTTCCGTAAAGACCAGTGGTGGTAAACTGGACTTCAGAGGTATCGATATCCAGCATGCTTGCTGGATTTAGGCGGACGACGGAAGGGTCGTGACTGAGGGAGATGTTCCCGCCAACGTTTCCCTGACTTTGGGCTGAGGCGGGAAGATTTCGTAACCCTTCTCCAGCAAATGAAGGCGAGATGGAAAGAAGCAGACCAGAGGTCAGCGAAGGAAAAATGGGTTTTTTAAAAATTACAAATTTCGCCATCCAATCGTTCTAAAGCACTGAGAGAGAAAGAGCGATACAATTTTATCTGACGGGATCCTAACGAGTTATGCTGACTTTTGCAGAGGTTCGATGTGGCGGGTGGCGATTTCCTGAAGTTCTTCGGAGTCGGGGACGTCGCGGTCGGATCCGAAGCAGCGATCTTTGAGAGATTGGATGGAGTCGGAGAGGTCGGCTTGGATTTTTTCGGGGAGAGCGGCGTTACGCTGGAGGTTCTCAAGGAAGGCTAGGATGCTGACCGGAGTGAGGGTGGTGGGAAGGTTGGGACCGGTGGCTGGTTCGGTGACGGGGGCTTTCTTCCGGAAGAGGAAGAAGGCGGCGAGAGCCGCGATGATGCCCACTGGGATGAACCAGAGGAGCCACGAGGGGGAATCCGAGCCCGCAATGATTTTGGTGGTTCGATCGACGGCGACGAGGTCAACGTCTTCGTATTTTTGAAGAGTGAGGCCTTCCTCCTCGTTCGTGGAAAGAGTGGCGAGGACTTGGGGAAAGGTGAAGTTGGCTGGGAGTTTGGCGTTCTCGGGATCGAGGATGAGTCGCCATTCGTGGGTTGAGATGGGTGCCCCGTCGTCGCTGCGGGCGTCGAGTTCGTCGACTTGTAATTCGCGGTCGTCGGTGGAGGATGTTTTAAAGCCTTCGATGGGGAGTTGAATGAGGTCTGCGAGCGAGGGAATGAGTCCGTGGGCGGAGGCGCGGATTTCGAGGGCAATGTTGCCTTCTTTTTCGGCCTCTCGTTGGTCGAGGATCATGGTGAGGGAAAGGTCGCGGTAGGGGCGGGCTTGAGTTTCCTTGCTGGCATCAATCGGGATGGCGGCGGAGGAGATGGGGAGGACGACGTAGCCGGAGGTGTCGAGGAAATCGAGGTCGATTTTGAGAGGGGGGATGGTGTCGATTTCGGGACCTTTTGGTTTGAGCAGGAAGTAGGCGTATGGGGTGACGGTCCAGCCTTCGCGGGAGTCAGTGCGGGCGACGACCTTGGAGTTGTGGAAGGTGAGGGAGATCACTTCAAAGTGTTCCTCAAGGGCGATGCGGGCCGCCTTTTCAAATTTGTCGCGGTAGTCTTCGGTGGGGCGGCCGTAGTTGTAGGAGTTGCGGGAGCTGCTTTGGTTGATGAGGTAGCGTTGGAAGCCGCCGGATTCGCGTTCGATCTCCTCGGTGTGGCGGAGGTTGATGAAGAGGCCGAAGGGCTGGCTGACGTCGACGCGGTCGGGTCCATCGAGGTGGACATCGAGTTCGATTTCGGTGACGAGGTCTTGGTAGTATTGGAAGACTTTGGAGGCTTCCTCGATGCGTTCGTGATCGCCGGTGATTTGGAGTACGGACTCGAGGAAGCGGTATTTCAGGTCGGCGGAGACGTTGGCGAGGCGGGCGTTGAGGGTTTTGGCGAAGTTGTCGAGATGACGTTTGCGAGCGGGTTCGGGAATGCTTTCGAGGGCGGTTTTAATCTTGGGATACTCTGCGGGGATGGGCTGGTGTTCCGCTTTCAAGGCGCCGAGATCGGGCGAGCCAAGGGCGGCGTAGAACCAGGTGGTGAAGGCTTCGACGGACTCTTCTTTTTCGTCTTCGAGTGGAAGGGTGGCGAGGTAGCTTTGCGCGGCGGCTTTAAGGTCTTTGAGCGCGGAGATCTTAGTGGTGGTGTGCTCGGGGTTGGAAACAACGCCCGCGATGGAATTTGATTCTTCGTATTCTAACGAGGCGAGCTGGATTTGTAATTCCCAGTTCTCGGGGTGTTGGTCGAGGGCATCTCCGCAGAGGTCTTTGGCAGCAGTGTACCCGTTGAGAATCTGGATTGCCAGTTCCGTGTCCGTGCGGTTGGTTTTGGCTTGCTCCTGGAGCTTGGGATTTGGCCAGAGCTTGGCGAGATTTGCGCGCATGCGGCGTAAGAGAGATGTGATGGTCTCGGCATCGAGTTTGGAGGTCTCACCGAAGACGGAAGTGAGAGCTTCGACACGCCAGACTTCGGCTTTGGAATGGGCCTGGATGAAGGCGTCGGCAAATTCTTCCTGGAAGGATTCGTCGAGGCCGAGGGCTTTGACCTCTTGCACCATCTTGGCGAGGAGCTTGAGGTTGCGTTCTTGCTTGGAGCGGGTGAGGGGGATGGTCTCGGCTCGCTGGTTGTAGCCGTAGAAATACGAGTAGCTGGAGCGGTAACGGGATTTTTGGTTGGGGTTGTGATTTTCTCCCCAAACGCGGATCATTTCGCGGACGAGCTCTTTGACTGCGTCGGGTCGGGCGGTGGAGAGTTCCTTAAGAATGGGGAAGGCGGCTTCTTCCTCTTTGACCTTGAGGAAAAGCTTCGCGGCGAGGGCGAGGTGATCGAGGCGGACGGGGGCATCGATGCGGGCGAGCCATTTTTCGCTGGGTCGGGAGCGAAGGAGCTCGCCGGAGGGAATGGCGGGGGTGATGCTCTGGTTGACTCGTGGCTGCTGTTGTTGGTAGCGGGCGTAGAAGATGTTTCCGAAGGAATCGACGTTGGCCTGTGGTCGCATGGAGTTTGATGAATCGAGGCGATCGGAGCGTTCGGCTTCGGCGTTCCAATTGAGGACGTAGAGGGTGAGGATTTCCTGCCAAGGAGTGAGGTCGATGTCGGGGGTGCCGGTGAGTGCGGCGACGGCGGCTGACTGGAGCTTGAGCTGTGCGAGACGGAAATCGGTTGAGCGGACTTCGCGCGTTTGTGCGGCGAGGGTGCCGACGGTGGCGAGGATTTCGAAGCCTTCGGCGGAGGCGCTGGAGAAGGTTTTGGAGAGCCATTCTTTGCCGGTGCCGTCTTCGAGATCAGGGACGAGGCCGAGGGCGCGGTAGAGGGCTTCGGCGCGGGCGTTGATGGGAGCTCCTTTTTCGCGAATGATGCCGAGGGAAAGTTCCCAGGATTTTTGAAGGTGTTCCTTGCCACGGTCTGCGGAGTGGGAGTCGGCGTGATAGCGGCCGAGGAGATTGAGTGAATCGTAGGTCTTTTTTTCGAGAGCTTGCGCAAAATTGGGAAGGAAGGGGATGACCTCGTCGAGATGTCCGGCTTCGATGAGGAGGCGGGCGGTGCGGGTTTTACTTTCTTCGTTTTGTGCGCCGAAGTAGCGGGTGCCTTTTTCGAGGGCGGCGAAGAATTCGCGGGGAGGTTTTTTTTCTCCTTTGATGAGTCCGGCGAGTTGGGCGAGGAGTTGGGGATTGGGAGCGGTTTTGGCGGAGTCGGTGAGGGCGAGGAATTCGGCGGGGCGCAGGTATTGAGGCTGCGAGTGCGGTTTCGCACCGATGGAGGCGAGCTCCTTGCGAGGGCGGACGGTGACGGGCGAGCTGAGCTGGGTAACGAGCTGGCGGAAGGCGGTGGTGGCGTCGTTGGCGGGGAGGGCTTCGAGGTAGGTTTTGACGAGATCCCAGCGGCCGAGAGTGATGTCGCGGCGGAATGTTTCGAAGTCCTTTTTGAAGGCGATTGTTTTTGCCTGTTTTTCTTTTTGCTTTTGGATGCGGGGGGCTTCGGGGTCGACGAGATCGGGCTGGTCTGGTGGGGTGACGGGCGGCTTTCCTGATTTGTTTTTTTCGGAGAGGCGGGCTGCGAGAATGCCGGAGGTGGTCCGGTCTATGACCATGGTTTTCAACATGCTGGACCGTTGTTGCTCGGGAGTTTTGGGGCCGCGTGGCTGGTCTGAACTAGGGAGAACACCCGGTGGGAGCGCGGTGGGATTGTTTCCTCGAATGACAGCAGTGGAGGCGCCGCGTTCGATTTGGATCAGATTCTGAGCTGATGCTGTGATCAGGGTAAGCGGAAGCGGTAGGATAAACCTAAATTTCATGACGGTGGGATGGTGAGGTGAACGGGATGGATGCTCTAGGATCCTGATCCATCAGCGGGTGGACCTTGGCCGGCACCGCGTGAGTCTTTGTTGGGCTTTCCTGGCTTGGAACCTGGTTTCGGGCGACCGCCCGATTTGCAGTCTTGTCATTGGCTGGGGATGGGAAGGACGTAGAGTTCCTTTGGTTCGGCACGGGCGAGGCGGATGGCGGATTCAAGATCAGCGAGGTGCTTTTCTTTGTTGGAGCCAGTCTGGGCGAGGAGCTTGAGTTCTTGGCGGGCGGCTTCGATTTCAGGTTCCCATTCCTCGGCGGGGAGGCCCTCGAGCTTCATGAGGTAGGTCATGTAGTAACGGGCGTTGGCGAGAGTTGAGAGGGCTTCTTCTTTCAGGGCGGAGGGTGCGGAGTCGTCGTCGTTGAGTTGGGCGACGAGTTCGGCGAGGTCTTCGCGTGCTTCGGGGAGTCTGGAGTTTTGCATCTTGGCCTTCGCGATCTCAAGCTGGATGCGAATGGAGGTCTCTTTTTCTTCCTTGGGAAGTTTGGATAGGGCCTGTTGGTAGGACTCGATGGCGTTGGACCAATTTTCGTCAGCGACCGCGGTGCGGGCTTCGGAGAGGAGAGACTCGGTGTCATCGAGTTTGACGTGGTCTTGGCCGGGGCCAAAGTGGAAGGCGGCGAAGCCAAGGGGGATGAGGAGCCAGAGGGTGACTAGGATAATACGCATGGGAGTAAGGACTTCTGAGGAGAGCTATCATTTCTAAGGGAAATTAGAAAGGGTGGTTTTTGATGAAATGAGGGCACTGAGAAAGGCGGGGAGTAGTCCACCTCGGCCCTTCAGACACATCGTGGGAAATTACTTGCATGCGGCATCGTTGACGCCTTCTCCGAACCCACCGCCCGTGGCGATCTTTGAGAGTTCATCGTCCAAGCTGCTGGCGTCATCGATGCACTGGTCAAGGAGCTTGGCACCGTCATTGAGATTGTCTTTCTCCGGCGATGACTCCTGGGTCGCCTCTCTCAAGATTACCGGCTTTATTGTCATTTCTATTCTCTGAGTTCGCGCTTCACGGGTGAACGATACAAAAAAAAGATAAGATTAAAAATGAGAGGATGCTAAGGCTTGGGATAGGGCAGTTTCGCGATTTCGGTGAGCTTGAAGTAGGTGTCGAGGGCGGTGGAGGCGAGGGAGCCGAGCTGGGTGAGGTCGAGGGACCCGTCTGGGGCGGGGGTGTGGCCTTGGATGTCGATGAGTGTGACGCGACCGACAATGAGCTTGGTGTTGTTTGAGGTAATATCGATGATTTCCTCAAGTGCGAGGGCGAAGCGGAGGGGACTCTCGTCGACGAAGGGGGGGTGGATGTTTTCGTGGGTGAGTTCGCTGAGGCCGGTGGCTTGGAATTCCGAGACGCCGTGGGGGTAGCGGGCAGAGCATTGGTGGGCTTGTGGGAGGATGTCAGAGGTGATGTGGTTAAGGGTCCACTCTTTGGTATCGAGGATATTTTTAAAGGTGTGTCGGTCGACGGTATCGGGTCGGGTGACAATGCCGATGAGGACGGGGTTTGATCCGAGATGGGTGATGCTGGAGAAGGGGGCGAGGTTGGCTTTCCCGGAAGCGGAGCGGGTGCCGACGAGGCAGAGGGGTTTGGGGCCGGGGAGGGTGGTGGCGAGTTGGACGCGGGGGAGCTTGTCCATCTTGGAGAGGTCGGAGGCGGTGATGATCATGGGTGGGAGGTTG
>JBLHUR010000017.1:0-51134 GCA_047629805.1 Akkermansiaceae bacterium
CCGCTCTGCCCTTCGCTATGTTGGTTCGCCTCGTTGAGGCTGAAGAACTCTGGTTCTGGAGGAAAATCACTCCGCTTTGGGACTTGGGAAATTCTCCAACTCTGAGCACATTTGGCAAATGCCCCAATCTCTCGCGAACATCTACATCCACCTCATCTTCTCAACCTCGGACCGCCACCCCTTCCTCACCGACGACGTCCGCCCCTCCCTCCATTCCTACCTCGGCCAAGTCGGCAAAACTCTCGGATGTCCCATCATCCTCGTGAATTCTGTCGAGGACCACGTTCACATCCTCCACCGTCTTTCCCGAACCACCACAATGGCCAACGCCGTCAAAGAATTCAAAACATCCACCTCCAAATGGCTTAAAAGCCAACCCCCTGACCTCGCCAAATTCTCTTGGCAAAGTGGCTACGGTGCCTTCTCCGTCAGTGAATCAGGCCTCGAAGAGGTCACAGCCTACATCCAAAATCAACGCGAACATCACCGCACCAAATCCTTCAAAGATGAATTTCGAAGCTTCCTGAAATGGAACAAGATCGCCTACGACGAAAAACACGTCTGGGAGTAACCCGAAGCCTCACTACTTAAAATGGCGCCCGAGTTTATAAATCTCGGTATCCCCGTAAGAAAGGAGTTCATCCACGGTGGGCGTTTTAATATCCACGCCCTCTTCCGGAACCTCCAGTCCCAGCGTCCAGAAAACGCTATTCGCGAAGCTCTGGAAGAAATTGGGATTTGCCCATGTGTGATAGAAATGTGCTGAAGTCATCGCGACCGAGCGCCCTCCATTCGCTCTCTCAAAAGACCAATAAACCGCTTGGTCACGCCAGTTCTCTTTCTTGTCCATATCACTGCGATGGCTCGGAGCATTTGCACTGTGTAGGAAGGTCACCTTATCAGAACCCGGATTTCGCTCATCCTTTGCCGTAAAAAAGTTGAAGTAGTATTCATCTTGAAGACGGAAGGTATCAGGCAACCCATTTGAGATGGGATGGTTCTTGTTGACCTTCAAATCCACGACCGGAAATTTCCAAGTCCAGCTGCTTTTCGGGTCCTTCCCCTTCTTGACCCAGTAGTAAACCGCACCAACCCAATCCATCATCATTTGAGAGTTTTCAGGATGGAGTTCCCCCATCCCGCCGGATGGAGCATCAGTCGCCCAATGAATCACGATGAGCCCTGTCTTGTTCTTTTTTAAAACGCCATCGAGATGCTTACTGTGCTTCGTTGGGTCCTTCTTGTCGCCCAAGGCATGCCTTCCTCCACCATCACTTGAAATGATGATTAGGTCAGCCTCTTCCACCAAGGAAAGATCCTTCGGGTAGTTCAAAGTCGTGTGCACCTCAAAAGAGTCTGCGTATTGTGACGCTTCTAGCTTGGCCTTGATCAGCTGGCCCACCTCATCGTTATTGTGCGAGTCCTTCCCGTGAGTCGATGCCCCACGAATAATCAGGACCTTCTTAATCTCACCCGAAAGCGCCGCATCTTTGCCATGACTCTGGAGCCCGACGAGCATTGTGCCAATACAACAAACAATCAGCCCTAAGAGTAAAAACGGTTTTAGAGAGAACTTCATAAGTTGAGAATCAAGATTTTGAAGAGTCATGCAAAATTTGTCGAAGAAATTTTAACCAACGCGAACTCCACCGCACCAAATCCTGCAAAGAAGAGTTCCGCGAGTTCCTCGAAAAACAACAATCTCACCTACGACTAAAAATACGTCTGGAACTGATCACCGCTGGCTTTGTGATTCAAGTTAAATTTCATCGCAACACGCCCTCTAAACTCCAAGTAATACTCGAAGTCCTCCCAATCAGTCTGAAGCACCCTGAAATTCCACTGTCAATTACTGAACTCTCCGCCTTTTGGTGGACCACGCCAGCAGCCCAATCACCGTGCACAAAACTACTGAAGGTTCTGGAACAGCACCAGCAGTGATTGCTTTCCCTGGTTCTGTCTCCCAAGCATAGCCGAAGACGGTTGCTCCGGTTGCGCCTTCCCCACGGAGATGGAGATACCCATAGTGGAATTTATCATCTATCTGAAAGCGGAGGCCAAGGTAGCCAGCCTCATCGGCGAATGGACCCTCAACCACTCTAGGAAAGGTATCGCCATCATACTCGGTAATAATTCCGCCATTGGATATTCCGAATGCTGTAAGAAAAAGCTGAGTCGGATCACCGATCAACCCTCCAATCGAGGGAGGTCTAAGCTGAGTCCTTGTCTCCCCTGCACCCAGGTGGACTCATTCTGAGAGGAATTCCACGTGTGATGGACTTGCAATAACATCGACACCAAGGTGGTCGAAATTAAGCCTTAGAAAAGCTCGTATTTCAACGTTTGAGATACCATCTCGATTGAGATCGAAACTGAGGGTATCAGGAAAGCGAACTCTGTCAATCCGAGCAATTTTCACTTCCTCATGGTGGTAGATCACAAACGCCTGAGTGGACTTGAGAAGGCAAAAGGTCATGATGATTTGAATGATTATTTTCATAAGAAGATCGGTTTAGCGATTTATTCAAGGGGGAGGATTTTGAGGCTCATGATAGGGGGCTGCTTCGCCGAAAAACATGACAGCAAAGCCGAAGAAAAGCACCTGAAGATTTGCCCGAAATTTGCCCTGACAGGAGAGGCCACGAGAAGACAGAACGAGAAAATCATTATAGCTACAACGATTTAGTCACCCTTGAAACCCCAATAACACGGGTTCGAGTCCCGTCCGCTCCGCCACTTCTCATGAGACGAGAAGTCACAAAGACTCCCATTAAACCGGGAATATTTTTTGCCCATGAAGCGCCGTTCCATATTCCCCATTGCACCTCCCTCCAACTACGCCATCCTCTCACCATGCGATTCGCCCTCATTCCCTTGCTCTTCACTCTCCTCCACGCACAAGACGCCGAGGAAAAAGACGCCAAGCCCAAGGAAAACATCAAAGTCACCAAGCAAGCCTCCGTCACCATCGACGGACAAAAAATCGACTACCGCGTCACCGCTTCCACCCTCACCCTAAAAACCGACAAAGATAAAGACCGAGCCTCCATCTTCCACGTCGCCTACGAACGCATCGGGATGGAAGACCGCCACAAACGCCCCGTCCTCTTCGCCTTCAACGGTGGCCCGGGCTCTTCCGCCGTCTGGCTCCACATGGGAGCTCTCGGACCACGTATCGTTCCCACAACTCCCGATGGTACCAAAACCCTCCCTCCTCCTGCCGTTGTCAAAGAGAACCCCCAGTCCATTCTCGACGTCGCCGACATCGTCTTCATCGACCCTGTCTCCACCGGCTTTTCACGGGTGAAAGGCGATGGTAAGGCCAACGAATTCCACGGCGTCCAAGGTGACATCAGCTCCGTCGGCGACTTTATCCGCCGCTGGATCACTGAAAACGACCGCTGGGCCTCGCCCAAATACCTCCTTGGAGAAAGCTACGGTGGCATTCGCGCCACTGGCCTCGCCGACCACCTCCAGGACGAACACGGCATGGCCCTCAACGGCATCGTTCTCCTTTCCGCCCTCATCGACTTCCGGACCCTCCGTAACAATGTGGGCGACGACCTCAGCTACGCCGTCTTCCTCCCCGCCATGACCGGAGCCTCCCACCACCACGGCAAGATCTCCGGCGACCGCGATGCCCTCGTCAAAGAAGCCCACACCTTCGCCTTCGGGCCCTACTCCCAAGCCCTCCTCAAAGGCGCTGAGGTCTCCCCTGACGAAAAAGAATCCGTGGCCACCCAGCTCGAAAAATTCACCGGCCTCCCCGCCGCCCTCTTCATCGAAAACAACCTCCGCGTCTCCTCCACTCGCTACCGCAAGGAACTCCTCCGAGAGGAACGCAAGGTCCTCGGCCGCTTCGATGCCCGCATCGCCTGGCCTTCGATGGACCCATCAGAAGACTACCCCGGCTACGACCCCTCCTACTCCGTCGCCTACGGAGCCTTCTCCACCGCACTCAATGACTACCTCAGCCGCGACCTCGGCTGGGAAGGTCATCAGCCATACAAGATTCTCACCGGAGACGTTCATCCCTGGAACTGGGGTGCCAACAACAGCGTCCTCAACATGACGCGAAATCTCGAAAATGCCCTGCGCGAAAACCCCAACCTCCGTGTCCTCGTCATGTGCGGCTACACCGACCTCGCCACTCCCCCCGCCAACATGCAATACAGCATCTCACACCTCTTCAAAATTCCTGACGAACGACGCGAAGCGATCAAGTTCACCTGGTATGACGGCGGGCACATGTTCTACCTCAACCAACCGGACCTTGAGAAAATGCGCAAGGATCTCGTAGAGTTCATCAAGTAGGGAGAGCTGTCCGTGACAAGCTCTGCGGAGGCGGCTATTCGCTTTTTAACTTCCTTGGTTGAGGGAGCTTCGAAGCACTGTGCCTAAGGAGCTTAAAGCAAACCGCTAACCCCTAAAAGCAAAGGTCGTACTACCGAGGCGGCCAATGAGCAAAAAAAGCCATTCTCCCACAACAATGGGGAAAGAGTGGCAGTCCCACAAGGACTTGAACCTTGAATGACTGAATCAAAATCAGCTGTGTTACCAATTACACCATGGGACTGTCTCTTTGCCTGCGCTTTCACGCGTGCGGCGGAGGCATAAATTCACTCGACCTTTCATGCAAGTCAGAAATTGGAGGAATCCTACTTTTTTTCGTCCGGCCTGGCCAACTCACCTCCTGCTTTCCTAGCAAAAAAGAGAGCGTCGGCGATTCCCCGGCCCAATATATCCCTAGAGGCCAAAGCCTTGTCTAGTCTCAACACCACCCGCGCACCGGGAATCGTAAGCTTCTCGTATCCCGCCTGATCGCCAATCGAAATACCTTGGTCGCCAATCGTGAGGGCTGCGGTTCCGCTACCAGACAATCGTTGAATCACCGTCCAATGAAGAGCAGTGCTCATTGCGACACTCGGCTCAAGATTTGAACCTACCGTCGTGGTCCGCATCAGACTTTTCTTTCCTCCACCAAGCTCTAACTGGAGGAAGATCCCCCGCTCACCCTCTCCAATTTTCCTAAGTTGCTCCGCCACCCTCATCCTCTCCCCCTTGGCCTCTAACACCACCACTTCAAAGCCCCTCCGCTTCAAGGCCTCCGCCATCTCGTTCACAATCGCATCCTTCCCTCTGAACTCCCGATCGATGGCAGGATCCAGAAAGACCGTCTTAACTCCCTGAAGCCCTGTCACCTTGGACGGACGCAAAACTGGATCAATCATTTTCACTAAATCAAAGTTCGAAAGAAAAGCAGCCCCTTCTACCACCTCCACAGGGTGCTTCAGTTTAAATTTCACGTTGTTTAGAATCGCATCCTTCGCCCCCTTCAAAAATCGCAGCGTGAGTTCCTTGTTTCTCAATACCGCATCGCCCTCCTCATCCTCAATCTTCTCTAGATTGAAAAACTCTCCCACTTGAACCAAAGGCACATATTTCACCCCTCCAATTTCAGAAATCTTCCAATTCACTCCAAAACAAGAAAGCATCGTCATCAGCATCAAAAAACAAACCCTTCTCATAAGTTCACTACAACTGAACGAACCACGAAGTCAAGCCACCAGCAGATTGATAGCAATGCTTATGATGCTAGCATAAACACGACTTCCTTTATTCGAAACCTCGATGAAGGAGTAAAATAGAAACTCCGCATACGCGCCGCGAGTTACCAAACCTACTTCCCAGCTCTCACCCTCATCTCTCCTTCCCCGGTTTAGTGTTTCAAATTCTAGAATTTAGGGTTTTCCCCCCTCAACCTTGACCTTCCCCTGAAAACCCAAGACCTTCCCTCACGCCCATGGACTACGGAACTCTCATTGAAAAACGCCAAGCACGCCTCGCCGAGATTGAAAAACTCATGGAGGATCCCGGATTTTTCAACGACCAGAAAAACTCCACCCTACACATGCGCGAGCACCGGGGCCTCAAAAAACTCCTCGAGCTCTGGGAAGAATACCAACAGATCATCGGCGATATCGCAGGCAACGAAGAACTAGCCAAAGGAGAGGATCCCGAATTCGCCGCAATGGCCGAGGAAGAACTCCCGCCCCTGCGCGAGCGCTTCATC
The DNA here is from genome assembly GCA_047629805.1 of Akkermansiaceae bacterium. Classification (GTDB taxonomy): domain Bacteria; phylum Verrucomicrobiota; class Verrucomicrobiia; order Verrucomicrobiales; family Akkermansiaceae; genus SW10. The sequence continues at coordinate 6,074 of JBLHUR010000017.1, forward strand.
GTCCTCGGCCAAGAAGTCCAATACGCCCTCCTCCCCCGCGATGTCACTGAGGACCGCGATGCCCTTCTCGAAATCCGAGCCGGAGCCGGTGGCGATGAAGCCTCCCTCTTCGCTGGCGAGCTCATGAACGCCTACCAACGTTACAGCGACAAGCGCGGCTGGAAGTGTGAGCACCTCGGAAGCTCCCCCTCCGATGTTGGAGGTTATAAAGAAGTCGTCCTCAAAATCACCGGAGAAGAAGTCTTCCGCTTCCTCAAATACGAGTCCGGCGTTCACCGCGTCCAGCGCGTTCCCGCCACCGAGACCCAAGGCCGCATTCACACCTCTACCTGCACCATCGCAGTCCTCCCGGAGGCTGAGGAGGTCGACGTCCAGCTTCGCCCCGAGGACCTCCAAATCCAAGCCACCCGCTCCGGTGGCTCCGGCGGACAACACGTCAACACCACCGACTCCGCCGTTCAAATCACCTACCTGCCTACCGGGCTCCAAGTAAAATGTCAGGACGGACGCTCCCAAACCCAGAACAAGGCCCTCGGCCTCGAGATTCTCCGCGCAAAGCTCTTCGAAATCGCGCAACGCGAAGCACAAGAGAGCTACTCGGCTCAGCGTAAATCGCTCATCGGTTCCGGTGACCGCTCCGAGAAAATCCGCACCTACAACTTTCCCCAATCTCGCGTCACCGATCACCGCATCAACTACACTTCCCATAACATGGAAGGTATCATGAATGGCGACATCTTCGAGTTCACCGACCACCTCCAAAGAGCAGAGATGGAACAGCGCCTCGCCGAAGAGGAAGTCGGGTAAGACCTTCATTCCTGCCTTATTCACAACTTCTTCACATGACGAACATCAAAGATGTCCTCGAGAAAGGCGCCGCCTTCCTCGGACAAAAAGGCATCGCCGAACCCCGTCTGAATATGGAGCTCATGGTCGCCCATGAGCTCGGACTAAAGCGGATGGATCTCTACCTCCGCTTCGATCAGCCACTCGAAGAAACCCAACTCGCCGCCCTTCGTGAAAAACTGAAAAGGCGCGGACAACATATTCCCCTCCAGCACATTAACGGAACCGTCCACTTTGGCCGATATGAGTTTAAGTCCGACCACCGCGCCCTCATCCCGCGCCCCGAAACCGAGGAACTCGTAGAACTCATTGAGAAAGCACCCCTCACAAAACCTACCCGCATCCTCGACCTCGGCTGCGGCTCCGGCGTCCTCGGTCTCACCCTTGCCAAGAATCTGGGAACAACCTGCGAGCAGCTCGTTCTCGCCGACTTATCCACAGACGCCCTCGCCCTTTGTGGAGAAAATGCCACCGCTCTCGAAGTCGAAGCCACCTTCCTCCAAAGCGACCTCTTCTCCGCCATCGAAGGCACCTTTGACCTCATCGTCGCCAATCTCCCCTACATCGCCGAAACCGAGCGCCCCAAGCTCGAACCCGAAGTCCTCCACGACCCTGAAATGGCCCTCTTCAGCGGCCCCGATGGCCTCGATCTCCTCCGCCCCTTCTGCGCCCAATGCTCGGATTTTCTAAAGCCCGGCGGACTCATCGCCCTCGAAGTTGGCTACGACCAAGGCGAAACCGTCGCCCAGCTCCTCCGCAACGCCGGCCTCACCGACATCTCCCTCGGCCAAGACCTCAGCGAGATCCCCCGCTTTCCACTTGCGCGAAAGGCCTAAAAAGCTCACTCACTTTTCTAACAACAACCCTTTCTCTATGGACAAACTTCTCGTGCACGGCGGAACCTCTCTTTCAGGATCCATCAATATCTCAGGCTCTAAAAACGCCTCTCTCCCCATCCTCGCCGCCTCCCTCCTGACCGACAAACAGGTCATCATTGAACGCGTCCCTGATGTCTCGGACACCAATTACATGCTCCAGATCCTCAGTGCCCTCGGCTGCGAGGTCGAGCGCTACTCCGGCACCGTCAAAATTACCGCCGCCAACATCCACCCCGAGGCTCCTTACGAGATCGTCCGCAAAATGCGTGCCTCCATCTGCGTCATGGGCCCACTCGTCGCCCGCCTCGGCCGCGCCAATGTCTCCATCCCCGGTGGCTGCGTCATCGGAGATCGCCCTATCGACCTCCACCTCAAAGGCCTCAAAGCCATCGGAGCGGAAATCGACACCGAAGGCGGTAATATTCTCATCGAAGCCAAAAACGGCCTCAAAGGTCAAACCGTTGACCTCCGCGGCAAACACGGCCCCACCGTTCTCGGCACTGACAACCTCATGATGGCCGCCGTTCTTGCCGAGGGCACCACCATCATCGAATCCGCCGCTTGCGAGCCCGAAGTCGTCGATCTCGCCGACTTCCTCAACTCCATGGGAGCCCAAATCGAAGGCGCCGGGACCCGCCGCATCACCATCCAAGGCGTCACCTCCCTCAGCGAAACCCACCACACCGTCATCCCCGACCGCATCGAAGCCGGCACCTTCATGGTCGCCGGAGCGATGGCCAGCGATAGCGGCATCACCCTCCGCCGCGTCCGCCAAGACCAACTCGTCGGCGCCACCGAAAAACTCATCGAAGCCGGACACCTCGTCAAATTCAACAAAGCCGGCGACAGCGTCACCGTCAGCCCCGGCGATGTGCCCAATGGCTGCTCCATCACCACCGCCCCGCACCCCGGGTTCCCCACCGACATGCAGGCCCAATTCACCGCCATGTTTGCCACCACCCCCGGCATCTCAGTCATCGAAGACACCATCTTCCCGCAACGCTTCATGCACTGCGCCGAGCTCACCCGCATGGGCGCTGACATCGTCGTCGACAACGGTTCCGCCGTCGTCCACGGCGTCAAAGCACTCAGCGCCGCCCCCGTCATGGCCTCCGATCTCCGCGCCTCTGCCGCCCTCGTCCTTGCCGGACTCAGAGCAAAAGGCACCACCGAAATCAACCGCCTCTACCACATCGACCGGGGCTACGAAATGATCGACGAAAAGCTCCTCCAACTCGGAGCAAAAGTCCAACGCATGCGCGGCAGCGCATAGCTCCACCCCCCCCGTCCCCCACGACGAAGTCCTTGGAGTGCGGGCGGCTAGCCCCCGCTTTCGCCCCGCCCTTCAACTCCCTCCCTCTACCCCCCCCTACCGCAGCTCCATCCGCCCCTTATGCTGGCTGACCACATCAATCGCATCTCCTCCGCGCACCGTTTCCACCGCAAAGAGATACCAGCCCCAATTCGCATCGTAGAAAAACGTCCGCGTCTGCACCGTGCGGCGTCGCCCTCCGTTTTCAATAACCGGAGCAATAAAGGTCACGCAAACCCCACCTTTCACCGTAGTTGTATCATCGACCTTTCGCTCAATCTCCTGCAGCGGCCCAATCGTAATTTCTTTTTCGCGGATCTGATTCGCCTCCGCGATCAACTTCGCGGCCAATTCCCTCTCCAAGCGAGGAATTGCGGCCTGGGCTAGGCTTGAAAATGCCAAAATAAATCCCAAAAGGGCCAACATACGACGGGCTGGTGTTGTCATTATTTTGTTGAGACGGCCGGATTCTCAAAAAATTCACCGTTTTACAGAAATAATTCCTGTACGAAGTTAAACTTGGAAACCCTCCTACCCAACCTTAACCTCCCGCCCCTTCCAGAGGGCACGTTTTCTGCTAATCCTCCACCTGACTTTCCGACCATGAACTTTTACGATCCTCGCCACACTCCCGACTCCTCCGGCACTCTCCACGAATGGAGCAATGAAACCGCCAACTGCGGCATGGGAGCGATTGCCAACCTACGTGGCGAGAAATCCTACGAGATCATCGACTACGCCCTCACCTCCGTCTGCAACATGACCCACCGCGGTGCCGTTGATGCAGACATGAAAACAGGCGATGGCTCCGGCGTCCTCTGCCAGATCCCCCGCCCCCTCTTTGCGAAAGCCGCCGCCAAATTCGGCTACCAAGGCGAAGCCGACGACCTCGGTGTCGGCGTCTTCTTCCTTCCCGCAGGCATCGCCGCCAATATCAAATCCTTCACCGAATCCGTCCTCACCCGTCGGAACATCCCCTTCCTCGGATGGCGCGAAGTCCCCGTCAACCCCCACGAACTCGGCGACCTCGGCCGCCTCACCCAACCCGAAATCGCCCACCTCCTCGTCAGCCGCCCCGCCGATGTCGACGCCGACCACTTCGAGCGACTCCTCTTCCTCGTCCGCCGCGAGGTCGAACGTGAATTCACCAAAGAAGCCGCCTTCTACATCCCCACCCTTTCCAGCCGACTCATCAGCTACAAGGGCCTCGCCATGCCTGCAACCCTGCGTGCTTTCTATAGCGACCTCCAGGATTCGGATTTCCAAACCGGCATCTCACTTTACCACCAGCGCTTCTCCACCAACACCTTCCCCGCCTGGCCCCTCGGACAACCCTTCCGCATGATGTGTCACAACGGTGAAATCAACACCGTCCGTGGAAACCGCAACTGGATGGCTTCACGCGAAGAATTCTTCGAATCCGAAGTCTGGGGAGACGACATCGAGTTCCTCAAAGACGTCATGATGGATGGAGAGTCGGACTCCGCCTCCCTCGACCACGCCCTCGAACTCCTCGTCCTATCCGGTCGCCGCCTTGAGCACGCCATGTGCATGCTCGTTCCGCCCGCCTTCCGCCACGACCAGGAAATCTCCCAGGAAGTCCGCGCTTTTTACAATTACATCCGCTCCTTCTCCGAACCTTGGGATGGCCCCGCCGGCCTCTGCTTCACCGATGGCCGCACGCTCTGCGCTAGTCTCGACCGCAACGGCCTTCGCCCCTCCCGCTACACCCTCACCGCAGACGGTCTTCTCTACATCGGTTCCGAATCCGGAGCGATCGTCCTGCCTGATTCCAAGATCATCAGTCGCGGTCGCCTCGGCCCCGGTCAGATGCTCTCAGCCGACACCGTCACCGGAGAACTCCTCTTCGATAAGGAAATTAAAGAACAACTCGCCGCCCAGAAACCCTACTTCAAGTGGGTCGATGAAAACCGCGTCGAGCTCAAATCCTTCACCTCGCACACCGCCTTGGTCCCGACCGAAGACTTCGATAGCCTCGAGCTCTCCCGCCAACAAATCACCCACGGCGTCACAAAAGAGGACCTCGAAATGGTCTTCCCACCCATGATCAAAGGCGCTCAGGAAGCCGTCTTCTCCATGGGCGATGACATCCCGCTCGCGCCTCTCTCGCGCTACCCCCGCCTCCTCTTCACCTACTTTAAGCAACTCTTCGCCCAGGTCACCAACCCACCCATCGACCCCATTCGCGAATGGGCCGTCATGACCCTCGGAGCCGGACTCGGAGCCGAGCAAAACCTTCTCACCGAGACTCCCGAACACGCCCGTGTTCTCGCTCTCGAGTCCGCCCTGCTCTTCGAGCAGGAGCTTGAAACAATCATTCACCGCCGAGAGCACGGTTTCTCCAGCAAGGTCATCGACACCACCTGGCCCGCCTCCGAAGGCGAAGCCGGTCTCAAAAAAGCCCTCGACCGTATCTGCGCCGAAGCCGAGGAAGCGGTCAACAACAAGATCGAGGTCCTCATCCTCTCCGACCGAGCCACCTCGGCGGAACGCGTCCCCATCCCCTCTCTTCTCGCCACCGGCTCGGTCCACCACCACCTCAACCGCTGCCGCAAGCGCCTCCGCACCTCCCTCGTCATCGACACCGGCGAGGCGCGCGATACCCACCAAATCGCCTGCCTCTTCGGCTTCGGCGCGACCGCCGTCTGCCCTTACCTCGGCTATGCCACCGTCCGCCAAGTCGTCGCGACCGATACTAAAAAGAAACTCGGCGACGACATCACGCCCGAGGTCGCGATGGCGAATTACCGCAAGGCCCTCGAAAAAGGCCTCCTTAAAATCATGTCCAAGATGGGCATCTCCGTTCTCAACTCCTATCAAGGCGCGCAAATTTTCGAAGCCCTCGGAGTCGGCAAGGACGTCGTCAAATTCGCCTTCACCGGTGTCCACTCACGCATCGGCGGAGTCGGCTTCAGCGAGATTGCCGAGGAATCCCTCGTCCGTCACCGCGCCGCCTTCCAAACCGAAGTTGAAGTAGGCAAAACCCTCGACCTCGGCGACCCCGGCTACAACCGCTACCGCAAGTCAGGCGAATCTCACGCCATCACCACTGACGTCATCAAAAATTTCCACACCTTCGTCCGCGACGGTAAAAAAGAAGATTACGACGACTACGTAAAGGTGACCCTTGCCAACGATCCCATCACAATCAAAGACATCCTCGAATTTAAGGTCCCCACTACCGGCGTGACCATCGATGAAGTCGAGCCCGCCGAGGACATCGTGAAACGCTTCAGCACCGCCGCCATGTCGATGGGCGCACTTTCACCCGAGGCTCACGAAACGCTTGCCATCGCCATGAACCGCATTGGCGGCAAGTCAGACTCTGGCGAAGGCGGAGAGGATCCCCGCCGCTTCAAACCCTACCCGAACGGCGACCACGCCCGCTCCTACATCAAGCAAATCGCCAGCGGTCGCTTCGGGGTCTCCGCGCACTACCTCGTCAATGCCGACGAACTCGAAATCAAAATGGCCCAAGGTGCCAAGCCCGGCGAGGGCGGTCAACTTCCCGGCCATAAGGTCAATGCCCTCATCGCCCGTCTGCGTAACACCCAGCCTGGCGTCCAGCTCATCTCGCCACCGCCCCACCACGACATCTACTCCATTGAGGATCTCGCACAGCTCATTCACGACCTCAAGGAAGTGAACCCACGCGCCAAGGTCACCGTCAAACTGGTTTCCGAATCCGGAGTCGGCACCGTCGCCGCCGGTTGCGCCAAAGCGAGCGCCGACAACATCCTAATCTCAGGCCACGATGGCGGAACCGCCGCTTCGCCACTCTCAAGTACGAAGCACGCCGGACTTCCCTGGGAACTTGGCATCTCCGAGGCCCATCAGGTCCTCATGATGAATAAGCTCCGCAACAACGTAACCCTCCGCACCGATGGGGGCCTCCGTACCGGACGCGATGTCATCATCGCCGCCATCCTCGGCGCCGAGCAAATGAACTTCGGCACGATCGCCATGATCGCCATGGGCTGCGTTTACGTTCGTAAGTGCCACCTCAACAACTGCCCCGTCGGCGTCGCCACCACCAACCCCAAGTACCGCGCCAAATTTAAAGGCTCCCCAGACCACGTCGTCAACTTCATGATGGGCGTCGCCAATGAGGCCCGTGAACTCATGTCCATGCTCGGAGTTCGCAGTATCGATGAGCTCGTCGGTCGCCCACAGAAATACCTGCGCCAGCGCGAAATACCCGATCATCCCAAGGCCAACACCCTCGACCTCTCCACCGTCCTTGCTGACAAGGCAGGCGACGATGCAGTGCGCACTTGCACGCACGAGCGCAATGATGGCATTCACAAGCCGGCTCTCGACCTCGAGATCCTCAAAGACCTCGCCGCCCACACCGGTGCTGCCGAGGGCGAGAACGCAACCGCGGGACTCATGGACCGCGGTCCCTTCATCAAGGAATACGAGGTCGTCAATACCGACCGCAACATCGGCACCCGCACCGCCGGACGCGTTGCCGAAGTATACGAAAACCATGGCCTCCCCGCCAACTCCATCGACCTCACCTTCCGAGGCTCCGCCGGTCAATCCTTCGGCACCTTCCTTTGCGGTGGTATCAAACTCACCCTCATCGGCGAAGGAAATGACTACGTCGGCAAAGGCATGAGCAATGGCGAAATCATCGTCCGTCCTCCCGCCGACATCTGCCCCGACTTCAAGGCGGAGGAGAACTCCATCGTCGGAAACACCTGCCTTTACGGAGCCACCGGCGGCAAGCTTTTCGTGAATGGCCAGAGCGGCGAACGCTTCTGCGTCCGCAACTCCGGTTCCACCTCCGTCTGCGAAGGCGTCGGCGACCACGGTTGCGAATACATGACCAACGGCCTCACCGTCATCCTCGGAATCACCGGCAAAAACTTCGGAGCCGGCATGTCCGGAGGCACCGCCTATATCTACGACATTGACGGCAAATTCCAGAGCCGCATTAACCCCGAGATGGTCGTCGCCCGCCCCGTCAAACGGGCACAAGACGTCGCCGAGGTCAAAGCCCTCATCGAGCAACACGCCGAGAAAACCAACTCCGCAAGAGCCAAAGAACTCCTCGCCGACTGGAAAAGCACCCTCCCCAAACTCATCCGCGTCATCGCCAAGGAAAAATACGACCTCGAAAAAGCCGAAGAAGAGCACGAAGCCGCCGTCGCCCACGACTAAAGGCCACCTTCAAACCCAACTCCAATCCCGCCACGCCTCGTCGCATCGATTTCCTAACTTTGGCGAAGATGTATTCAGGGAGTCTCGTGAGAGTTGCCTCGTGAGCGTCGCTGGGATCGACCCGGCCATAAATTGTCTTCATGTTCAAGGAATAAAGTTCCGTTGACCGTGTCGGGTTGAAGCACGATTGAGCGGATTTAATCAAGAGCATAGACTCATGGAAATCGCATCGTCGTAGATTTGACCGAGTGCTGAGCAATTGGTCCATGATAAGGCGGTTTCCCTACCGCGATCACCCTCTCTACAATGACCTCCTTTTTTGATGGAGTAAGACCACCTCTTTACGCTTCAATCAGCTCCAGTGACTCAGCAAACGCAGGAACAACTCGCCGACGGCTCCTACGAGTTCCTCTCCATTTTCTTGGAAGGCCTCCCGTTCATCTTCCTCGGCACCCTCGTCAGTGGATTTCTCGGAACCTACCTCCCCCGCGGTGCCTTCGAGAAATTCCTCCCGAAAAACCGCACCCTCGCCATTCTCTTGAGCGGACTCCTCGGTGCCGTCTTCCCCGTCTGCGAATGCGCCGTCGTTCCCGTCATCAGACGTCTCGTCAAAAACGGCTTCCCGGTTGGTTGCGCCCTCGCCTACATGCTCGCGGCCCCCATTTTCAATCCAATCACCGCGATCAGCACCTACAAGGCCTTCAATAACTCCCATGAAATCGCGATCTCCCGCCTCGCCATGGGATACATCATCGCGGTCATCATTGCCCTCATCGTCTCACGCATCGCGCACGATCTCTTCCTCAAGGCCTCCGCCAAAAAGAGTGAAAGTCACGAGCACGAGCACCCACGCAATCTTACTACCGCCATGAACAACTCGCTCCGCGACTTCATGGACGTGGGCCTCTACTTCTGCATCGGCGTCGTTCTTACCGCCATCCTCAAAACCACCGTTATCGACCCCACCGATGACTTCTGGAAAAACCTCGCCGACAACTCCGTCCTCGGCGGGGCGGGCATGATGATCCTCGCCTTTGTCCTCAGCCTCTGCTCCACCTCCGATGCCTTCATCGCGGCCAACTTCGCCAACTTCAAATACGGGCCCAAGCTCGCCTTCATGGTCTTCGGACCCATGATGGATGCCAAACTCATCTTCCTCTACTCCACCGTCTTTAAGTGGAAATTCATCCTCTTCCTTTTCGTCGCCATCTTCATTCTCACCGGTGCCCTCAGCATCCTTTTCGAAACCCAGATCCTCCCAAACTGGATGAGCCAACAGACTGAAATCACCCTCGCCCCATGACCTCGCTGCACACCCGTATCTTCGGACTCCTGGCCACCACTTGGGGATCCATCCTCATCTACTTCTACCACTCCACCAGAGTGAAGGACTACCTCGACGTTGGCTTCCACCACCTCATCCTCGTCGGAGGAATCGGCATCGTCATCCTCGGCCTCTATTCCATCATCAACCCTCAGGAAAAAAAGGCCTCCTGCGCTCACGATCACGACCATCATGACTGCGATCACGACCATGATCACGCTCACGCTCACCATGACCATGACCACCATCACCCTGACGAGGAAGACGGCGCGACCTGCGATCACGATCACGATGAAGGTCACGGACCACTCACCACCATCCTCCTCACCATGATCCCGCTCACCTTGGCCATGACCTACACCAAGGACGACTATTCAAACACCGCGCGCGCGAAAAAAGGCCTCTACGAAGCCCCCGTCCTCATCAACGACGCCCCATTCACCCGCGAAGATCTCGAAAAACGTATCCCAAAAAACGCAGCTGGGGAATATGAAATCCGCATGATCACCGCCTACTACGCCGCCGGTGATCGCGAGATTCAGGATATTTTCGACGGCCTCCCCGTCGAACTCGAAGGCCGCGTCGCCCCCGAAAAAATCAACAACGATGCCGGTAACCGACTCCGCATCTTCCGCTCCATCATCACCTGCTGCGCCGCCGACCTCCAGATCGTGGGCGTCTCGATGGAGTTCCCCGAAAGCACCACCCGCCCCAAGCCCGAGGACTGGGTCAAAGCGGGCGGCATTCTCACTTTTGAAACCGTCAACGGATCCGTCCTTCCTCTCCTTAAAATCCGCGAAGTGACTCCCGCCGAAGAACCTTACTCCGAATTCCGAAGCCGCCAATAATACCCATGCCCCTGCAAGCCCTCCGCCAACAACTCCTCGCCACCGTCCTCGGTTCGGATGCAGCCGTCGATCTCCTTCTCACCGCCCTCCTTGCAAGAGGTCACGCCCTCGTCACGGGCCCTCCGGGCATCGGAAAAACAACCCTCGCCCAAACCCTCTCCACCTCCCTCGGCGGCTCTTTCCGTCGGATTCAATTCACCCCCGATCTCCTCCCGTCAGACATCCTCGGCTACCAACTCTACCGTCCTCAAAACGGAGACTTTGAATTCATCGCAGGCCCCGTCTTCGCCAACCTCCTCCTCGCCGACGAGATCAACCGCGCCTCCCCCCGCACCCAGTCTTCGCTCCTCGAAGCCATGAACGAGCGGCAAGTCACCATTGATGGCACCACTCGGGAACTCCCCAATCCCTTCCTCGTCGTTGCCACCCAAAACGATACCTCCTCCACCGGCACTTTCCCCCTCCCCGAGCCTCAACTCGACCGCTTCCTGGTCTCCATCCCCATGAGCCTTCCGGACGATCAGACCCAGCTCGAAATCCTCCGCTTCCACTCCGAAAACGTCTCCCCTCCCACGCCCTCAGCCGTGATGTCGCTCGAAGAACTCCGTGACCTCCAAGACCAATCAAGCCGCATCCCCGTCTCCGATACTCTTCAGCGCTACCTCCTCGCACTTTGTCAAGCCGTCCGCAGCATCCTCGGCCAAGATCACGCCGTCTCCACCCGCGCCACCCTGGCCCTCCAACGCGCGGCCCAAGCCGCCGCCCTCCTCGACAACCAAACCGCCGTCCTCCCGGACCACGTTCAAAAAATATTCCCTCACGTCCTCCGCCACCGCCTCCTCTCCGAAGACACCCCCGACGCCGACCACCTCCTCTCCTCAGCCTTGGAACAAACCCCCGTCCCCTAATAGGGAGCGTGGATGATATGCTCCTTGGATAAATTTCTTTCCGCTCCCCAACCCCAACCAAGCACCCCCGTCCGCAAGGCTAAAAGCCAACCGCTAAAAGCTAAAAGCTAAAAGCTAAAAGCTAAAAGCTAAAAGCTAAAAGCCGACTCCACACACCCCACAAACCCATTCTCCCCCCACAATGATTCACACCCTCCGCGTCGCCAAAACCACGATCACTCTCGTCCTCGTCGCGATCGTCGTGGCCATCATCGGCGGATTCATCTACCTCAACCAAGTCGGCTTCCCCGGTCGCTATGGCGACTGGCTCCGCGACGAACTCGCCACCCGCGGCATCCACCTCTCTTTCGACTCCCTCCGCTTAGACCTCCGCCGTGGCTTGGTTGCTAAAAACGTCTCCTTCTACGTTAGCGCAGAAAATCGCATGCCCCTTCTTGAAGCCGGAGAAATGACTCTCGACCTCGACAAAACAAAAGCAATTCAAGGAGAGTTTAAACTCCGCAACATCCGCGTTACCGGAGGCACCGCCCGCATCCCCGTTGACGAAAACGGCCGCATGGTCACGGCCCGCGATATCAACGGCTCACTCATCATCACCGAAAGCGGCCGCGCCACCATTCACGAAACCACCGGCTTAATTGAAGGCATCCGCGTCACCGTCTCCGCCGACCTCAAACTCACCAAAGACATCGGAGAAGACCTCCCCGACGACCAACAAAAAGCCCTCCAATCCAACCATGTTCTCAGCCTCGTCCTCGACGAATTAGCCCTCTGGAGCATCCCGCACGAAAGCCCCCCGGAACTCGCCTTTAAAATCAAAGGAGACCTCAATCACCCCGACCGCCTAATTACCACCTTCAACCTCAAGGCCACCGACCTCACCCGCAACGACTACCACCTCAACCAGCTCATGGTCTCAGGAGACCTCCAGGCCCAGCTCGTCACCCTCGATGAAATTCTCCTCGAAGATTCCAGCGGATCTGCTCTCGGCCAAGCCGATTGGAGTGTCTCCCGCCGCGAAGGCCGCTTCGAAGTCGAGTCCGACCTCCAACTTCAGCACTTCCTCCAAAGCTGCTTCGGCATTACCGTTCTCAAAAACCTCACTCTCGAAACTCCCCCCATCCTCAAACTCACCGGAACCTACGCGGCCCCTGAGTCCAAGAAATTTTCCGTCCGCGCCAGCGGCCAAGGCACCATCGGAAAATTTCAATTCGTAGGGACTCCCTTCACCGGCCTTGCTTCCGACTTCTCCTGGCACGATGGCGACCTCTACCTCCGCGATCTCGAAGTAACACACCGCAAAGGTCAGATCAACGGCAGCCTCCTCCTCGAAAGCGGACTGGCCCGCTACGACATGCGCTCCACTCTCCCGCTCGCAGCCTTCCGCCCCTTCATCAAGAAAGAAAGCAACCTCGATAAAATCATCTCAGACCTCGAACTTTCCGAAAACTCCATCGTCGCCCTCGACGCCGTCGGCACCTCGGACCGCACCGACCTCACCTCTTGGTCAGCACTCGGAAAAGTCCACCTCACCAACTTCTCCTACCGCGGAACTAAATTCCAACACCTCGGATCAAACTACAACTTCATCCCCGGCCAAGTCGAATTCGCCCGCACCATCGCTCAGCTCAATGACGACCAGGAACCCGCCCGCCGCCGCTTCCAAGGGCCTCCCTCTGATGAACTCTACGCCGACCGCATCCTCTACGAGACCAGCACCCGAGTCACCACCATCAGTAACCTCCGCGGCAAAATCTGGCCCACCCCCATCATTCGTATTTTCACCCCCTCCGTTGCAAAGCACCTTGAAGAAAACTACCGCTTCCACCAGCCCCCCCATCTCGTCCTCAACGGAAACTTCGCCGGGCGAAAAGAAGACCGGGCGAAAACCATCTTCAGCGTCGCCGCCACCACCGAAGGACAAACCGATCACCCCTTCCTCGGAGAAGACCTCCCTCTCCAAAACCTCGCCGCCGACATCGTTGTCCGGGGAGCTGGCATCACCGTGAAAAACCTCACCTGCGCCACCCTCGGAGGGTCCATCAGCGGCTCCGTCTTTGCCGACGTCAACCCCGGAAATACAACCACCTACAAAGGTGCCATGAAATGGGATCAACTCTCCTGCCCACTTATCTCCAAGACCTACAAATTCAAAGAAGAAGAGAAAGGCACCCTCACCGGAAGCATCGACTTCAATGGCAACGCCAAAGGCATCCGCAGCTTCAATGCCAATGGCCTCATCGCCATCACCCAAGGCAACCTCGTCTCCCTCCCCGTCCTCGGCCCCCTTTCCCCAATCATCGCCGGAGTCCTCGGGGACAAACGCGTGGGCTATGAGCAAGCGAAAGACGCCTCCTCTACCTTCGCCATCGTCAAAGGCGTCGCCCAAACCAAAGACTTCGTCGCCACCTCCACCAGCATCGTCCTCACCGGCAACGGCTGGATCGACCTCCTTACCAAAAAAATAGACATGACCGTCCGTGTCAACGCCCGTGGCCTCCTCGGATTCCTCACCCTCCCGCTCAAGCCCCTCAAAGGAATCTTCCAGTTTCGCGGCACCGGCCTCTACTCAGCCCCAAAGTGGCGGTCCTCTCCCTTCATCCGCCCCGCAAATGGCAACGCCGACCCCCTCTTCCAAAAAGCCGCAAAAGCCCAAATCGTCCCCGAGTAAATCCATTCCAAGCTCCCCTCCTCACGTCGAAGAGGCTCTTAGCCTCTTCGAGTCTCCCTCCCAAAAAACCCTCAACCCCTCACCGCTAGCCAATTGCTGAAGCAGCTCTCTCCATCCAAAAAATAACCCCCACCCTCAGTCGCATCGCACTGACTTTGCCGATCATACTCCTATCAATTCTCTCCGCGAGTTGTAGCCGAAACGTCTCCAAGACTAAAATCTCAAACGAGTGGCATGCCAACTCCATTGGGGCCGTCGAAAAAACGACAAGAACTTGTGGAGTCACCACTCCATTCAACACGGGAACTCACAATCGTAAAAACCACTCCCAAAGAAGTCACCATTCACCTTCTTCTTAAAGTCCACTTTCACGATGGCGGAGAAGAAATGAACATCAAAAAAAATTCAAACTAAAAATCATTCACTGACGCTCCCCATCACCTCTGCGGCTCCACGCCCAAAGTGCCCCATATCGGTATCTGCGTGAGCCCCCCCTGCCAAAACCCCCGCTGCTCCGCGTGAGACTCCCCTCAACCAAGCCCCCCATAAATCCCATTCACCTCCTCCGCGATCACCTTAATCCCCGCCTCCACCGTCTCCGCATCCATCGTGTAACTCACGCGAATACATTCCCGCGTGTGCTTCCAATCCAAATCCTCCGGCAGCCCGAAAAAGAAATACTCACTCGGCACCACCAAAACCCCCCGCTTCTTCAAGCGTTCATAAAGCTCCTTCGCCGTGATCGGCAAATCCTCAAACCACACCCAAAGGAAAAGCGCCCCTTCACTCCGGTGGATATAATAAGGCACCGACTCCTCAAACTCCTGCGCAAACCACTCCCGCGCCATCCGCGAACGCTCCTCATAAAACGGTTTCACAACCTCCTTGCTCAGCCTCAAAATCTCCCCACTCTCTACCAGCGGACGTAAAATCTCCTGCCCCACATTGGCATTCGCCAATCCCACAATCGAAGTCATTGACGACACCTGCCGACACACTTCCTTACTCGCCACGACAATTCCCGTCCGCGTCCCCGGCAAACCAATCTTGGAAAGACTCAGCGTTAAAATCATCCCCTCATCCCAAACCGGCGTCACCTCCGAAAAGATGACATTAGGGAAAGGAGCCCCGTAAGCATTGTCAATAATGAGCGGAATCCCCTTCGCCCCCGCAATCGCGCGCAACTTCTCAATTTCTCCATCCGTCAGAACATTCCCCGAGGGATTTGTCGGACGCGACACACAGATCGCGGCAATGTCATCGCCTGGATTCACCGCATCAAAATCCACGCGATACTTAAACTCATGCTCCCCCGTCTTCTCAATCCGCGCCGGAATCGCTTCGAAAAAATCCGCGCCCACCGACTGATTCGCATAGCCGATATATTCCGGCAGCAAGGGCAGCATCACCTTCTTCCTCGACCCATCCGGAAACCTCCCCGCCAAGGCATTAAACAGAAAAAAGAAAGCCGTCTGCCCTCCCATCGTGACCGCAAAATTCTCATGCGTCACCTCCCAGCCAAACTCCTTCCGAAAAAGCCCCGCAAGCGCCTTTCGAAAAGCCTCATTTCCGGCCGGGACATCATAATTCCCCAGCATCTTCTCCATCCCATCCGGCTCCGCTAGGATTTCCTCCATCCGCTTCCGCCACACCGCATCCATCTCAGGAATATGAGCCGGCTGCCCCCCACCCAACATCTTGACATCTCCTCCGCCCGCCAAGGCCTCCCCTAGATCGTCCATCAGTTCCCCGATCCCGCTTCCTTCACAAAGATTTTTTCCAAACGTCGACAACTCCCAACTCATCTTTTGGATCAAAGACACCCCCAGCCCACTTGTCAACGCCCTCCCAGAAAGGAACCGCGATCTCCGAATCGCGACCGCGAGGACCAAAAATCCCGATCCCCCCCTCAAAATATCCCCCCGCCAAAGCAACCCGCAAACAAACCCACCTCGCAAGCCCCTCAC
Organism: Akkermansiaceae bacterium; assembly: GCA_047629805.1. Lineage (GTDB taxonomy): Bacteria > Verrucomicrobiota > Verrucomicrobiia > Verrucomicrobiales > Akkermansiaceae > SW10. The sequence continues at coordinate 22,015 of JBLHUR010000017.1, forward strand.
CCCGCTACGGTCCTCGCAGTCGCGATTTCTAAATCGCGGTTCCCCTCCTCACTAAAACATCTCCACTTTACCGCAAAATTTGTCAGACTTCTTCCGTAACCAATTATCTCATGAAGAGAATTCTCCTCGCCGCCCTCCTCACCAACTCCCTGCAAGCCTCCGACTCCCTCTTCATCGAAGCCGAAGCCTTCGAAACCCGGGGCGGCTGGTCAGTCGATTCCCAATTCATCCTCAACATGGGCTCGGCCTACCTCATGGCGCATGGACTTGGCTCCCCCGTCGCCGACGCCTCCACTGAAGTCACCTTCCCCTCAACCGGCACCTACCACCTCCACGTCCGCACCAAAGACTGGGTCGCCAAATGGGAAGCCCCCGGCACCCCCGGAAAATTCAAAGTCAGCATCAACGAAAAACCCGCCACCACCACCTTCGGAACAAAAAGGGCAGACTGGCATTGGCAAGACGGCGGAACCATCGAAATCACCTCGCCAAAAACCACCCTCAAACTTCACGACCTCACTGGCTTCAACGGTCGCTGCGACGCCCTCTACTTCACGAAAGACGCCAACGACATCCCCCCAAACGAAGCCCAAGCTCTCTTCGAATTCCGCCGCCAAAAACTAAACCTCCCTGCCGTCCCCCCCATCAAAGGTGACTACGACCTCGTCGTCGTCGGCGGCGGATACTCTGGCCTCGGCGCTGCCATCTCTGCGGCCCGCCACGGCCTCAAAGTTGCCCTCATCCACGACCGAGCCGTCCTCGGCGGCAACGGCTCGTCCGAAGTCCAGGTTTGGGCTATGGGCGGAACCCAGCTCGGCCAATTCCCCCACCTCGGCGAGATCGTGAACGAATTCTCCGACTTCTCCCGCGACTCACCTGGCCTCATTCAAGAATTCGTCGATGACCTCAAAGAAAAAGTGGTCCGTGCCGAGGACAACATCGACCTTTACCTCAACCACTTCGCTTTCCAGACAAACGCCAAAGACAACCGAGTGAAATCAGTCGATGCCGTCGACACCACCACCGGCCGCTTTGTCCGTATCCAAGGTAATCTCTTCTGCGACGCCACCGGACACGGCACCATCGGAGCCCAAGCCGGAGCCAAATTCATGATGGCCGAAAAAGGCCACATGGGCATGTCCAACATGTGGTCTGCTAAGGACGCCGGCAAAAAAACGAGCTGGCCGGAGACCCCCTGGGCTCTCCCCCTCGGCAAAGGAGACTACCCCTCTCTTCACGGCTCACGCGGACCTTACGCAAAATTTAAAAAAGCCGAGTGGTTCTGGGAAGGCGGCTACGACAAGCACCCCATCGATGACCTCGAAGAAATCCGCGATTGGAACCTCCGTGCCAATTTTGGAGCTTTCTCTGACATCAAAAAATCCGAGCCCAACACCAAGCTCATGTGGATGGCTTACATCGGAGGAAATCGCGAATCACGCCGCCTTGAAGGTGACCTCATTCTAACCGGAGATGACATCGCCGCGAAGAAGGTGTTCCCCGATGCCAGTGTCCCCACCACCTGGTCCATCGACCTTCATTACCCCAAGAAAGAATTCATGAAGGGCGTCGCAAAAGAGAATCCCTTCATCGCCATCGCCGTTCACGATCGCAAGGTGGATCGCAAAATCGGCTACAACATCCCATACCGCTGTTTTTACTCCAAGAACATCGAGAACCTCTTCATGGCTGGTCGCTGTGTTTCCGTTGACCGCCGCGCCCTCGGAACCACCCGCGTCATGCGCACCTGCGGCATGATGGGCGAGGTCGTCGGCAAAGCCGCCTGGATCGCCACCTCTCAAAGCACGACCCCGCGTGGCGTCTACCAGAACTACCTCCCCATCCTCATCGATCTCATCGAGCAACCCGGCCGCGCCCGCCGTACTTCGCTCAACGAACCCCTCACCGTCCCCCCCATCCCCGATGGCGGACTCCGCGTCAAGCCTACCAAGTCAAACATCATTCATCTCAAAGGCCTCGTCATCGATGACACCAAAGCCAAGCTTACTGGAAAATGGAGCACCGGCCAGGGTCTCAAGCCATACCACGGTCTTGGCTACCAATACGCCCCCCATCCAGCATCCGCGATCTACAAAATCCGCATTAAGCAGTCCGGAAAATACGAGGTCCGCATTCACTGGCTCAACCACGAGAACCGCACCACCGCTGCCGAACTCACCCTCTCCCACGCCAAGGGCAAAGAAGCAATCACCCTCGATCAAACCAAAACCCCGGCCCAAAAGACCTACACCTCACTCGGCACCTTCGAGTTCGTTGACGTCCTCCCTGCCGAATTTAAGATCACTTCGAAGACTCCCGGTAATCTTCACATCGACACCGTTCAGCTCCTCAAAGTCGAGTGATGCCTTGGGTCCGCCTCTATCGCCTCGCGGTCATCGTAGCGATCGCCTGGCTCATTTCCCAAAAGTCACAAGTCACCCTACCCCAAGGTGACTTTCGCCTGCTCTTCCCAAATGCCACCCGCATCGAAAACGACCAGGTGTTTGACTCCAAAAACAAGCCCCTCGGCTACTTCCTCACCACCTCTCCTGAGACCGATCATCTCAAAGGCTACTCCGGCCCCACCAACCTCGCCCTCGCCCTCAACCAGACCGGCAAGCTTACCGACGCTAAGATTATCCACTCCGCCGACACCCCGGATCACGTCGATTCTGTCATCGAAGACGAACAATTCTGGCAAGCCCACCTCGGCCTCTATCTTGGCTCTCCCGGTAGTCCACAAATCGATGCTGTCTCCGGCTCCACCCTCACCAGCTCCGCCATTTCCCGCAGCATCATCGAGCGCCTCGGTGGCCTCACCACCTCCAGACTCTTCCCCACCGACATCCTCCCAGCCGAGCTTCCCGAAGCCACGTCTATCGAGAACCACTCTGAATGGCCCAACGTCAAAACCTTGTTCGATGAAAACCGTACCATTATCGGTCACGCCCTCCGTACCGCCCCCTCACAAGAATACCTCCACGGATACCAAGGCCCCACCGACGTCCTCATCGTCCTCGACTCTACCGCCACTAAAATTGCCCGCCTCCGCTTCCGCAAGAGCTACGACAATGCGGAATACTACGAACGCATCCTCGATGATGACAACTTCCTCAACCTCTACAACAACCTGACCATCGACAAAGTCCTCGCCATCAAGCAAGCCAAAATCGAAGGCGTCAGCGGAGCCACCCACACCTCCTGGGCCATCGCCGAGAGCGTCGCCCGCCGCCTCGCCCGCTTCCAATCCGATCGCGCGCCCGTCCCCACCAAAATTCCCTGGCGCAACCTTGCCCTCATCACCCTCACCCTCGGAGCGGCCCTCTTTTCTTTCACCAAACTCCGAGGCAATCCCCTCGCCCGCCTCCTCTGGCAAGCCTGCGTCGTCATCCTCCTCGGCCTCCTCCTTGGAGATCTCCTCTCCCAAGCCCTCCTCCTTGGCTGGGCACGCCACGGTCTCCCCTTTGCCGACTCCTGGGGCCTCCTTTTTCTTGCCGGCGGCGCCCTCATCATCCCCTGGGCCACCGGCCATCAGATCTACTGCCACCAACTCTGCCCCCACGGCTTCCTGCAACGCTGGCTTGCCAAACTCCCCGTCAAACCCCTCAAAATACCACCCAAGCTTCATCGCCTCCTCACTCATCTCCCCTCCCTCCTCCTCGTCATCCTCGTCGCTTCCGTCATCCTCGGAGCCGGGTGGAATCTCGCCGACTGGGAAGGATTCGACGCTTGGCTTTGGCGCTCCGCGGGCCTCGCCACCATCATTATCGCCGTCATCGGGCTCATTGCCTCCATCTTCACCCCCCTCGCTTACTGCAAATACGGCTGCCCCACCGGCGCCCTCTTCAATTTTCTCCGCAAATCTTCCGGCACCAAGCGCTTTAGCCTCCGCGATCTCGTCGCCGGACTTCTTTGTCTCCTCACCTACTTCGCCTAAGTCATGTCCGGACAGATCTACGACGACCTCGATCACTTCTACCGAGAAATTTGGGGAACCTCACTCCATCACGGCTACTGGAAATCGGGAAAAGAAACGGCCTCCGAAGCACGTGAAAACCTCATCGCAAAAATATTAAAGCACTGGCAACCCAGTGGACACCTTATCGATATCGGTTGCGGCTACGGCGTTCTTGCGCAGCGCCTCATCACAGATTTCTCATGCTCTGTCTCCGCCTGCACCTCTTCCGAAGTTCAAGCCAAAGCGATCACACCAAGTGAGCACCTCAACCTCCTTACCGGAGATTGGCTCACTCAAAAAATTCCAAACCAGTCTCTCGATGGCGCCATCGCGCTGGAAAGTGCCTCTCATTTTTCAAGCTTCGAGGCCTTCCTCAAAAAGACCCATGCCGTCTTAAAAACAGGTTCCCGCCTAGTCATCAGCGATTGGTTCTCAAATCACGGAAACCATCTCCTCCCCCGACACCTTGCCAAAGTCGGGAGCCTCCCCCCATGGCGTAGCCTCGATTCGTTTCTAACCGAGGCCCGGAAGCAAGGTTTCACCATTATAGTCAGCACAGACCTCTCCCCCGCAGTGGCCCGAACCTGGAGTTTCCTGTTCTGGAAATCCCTCCTCCTCCCACTTTATAAACCCTCCCTCATCCCGCAGCTCATCACTCATATCATCCGACGCCCAGCCCTTCTCTGGTCCTTCCCGCTCCTCCGCCTAGCTTACCACAAAAAAAAGCTGTCCTACCATTTGCTAATATTGACCGCCGGGAACTCGCTTTCCACTGGCTCTTCCCATTGATCCGACTTAAAATCCAAAACTCCTATGAAAAAAGCACGACTCCCCCGCTCCGTGATCCTCGTTACGGTTCTCTATCTCGTCGCTGCCATCAGCGCTGCCACCACTCTTCAAAACTGGGAATTTCTTAAGATCTACATTCCCTTTTTCATCGCCATTGCCGCCCTCATCTCATTCATGCACCACCGCGTGAACTTTTCACACGTCCTCCTTTGGTCGCTCACCCTCTGGGGAGCGATGCATCTCGCCGGTGGACTCGTTCGCCCCCCCCAAAACTGGAATTACGAGGGCGATCAGCAAGTTCTCCACTCCTGGTGGATCGTCGGACATTGGCTAAAGTATGATCACGTAATCCACGCCTTTGGATTTGGAACTTGCACTTGGCTCACTTGGGAAGCCCTCCGGGCCAGTATCCAAGGTCGCCTCGGCCGCAAACTCTATCCCTCCATGGGCATGATTCTCCTCTGTGTCTTCACCGGAATGGGACTGGGTGCGCTCAATGAAATCGTAGAGTTCATTACAGTCCTTAATGTGCCCGAAACGAACGTTGGCGAATACGTCAACACCTACTGGGACCTCGTCGCGAACCTCGCCGGGTGCCTCTTCGTCGGGGTTTTGATTCTCTTTCGTGGTTAACCACTGCCGTGACTCTCACTGTTTCAGAGGCAACCGGCCAGCGGCTCGACGCCTTCCTCGCCAGCAAACTTGCGGACCTTTCGCGGTCCCGAATTCAAACACTCATCAAGGACGGCCACATCCTCCTCAATGAGACAAAAGTCAAAGCCCGCGCCTCTCTGAAATCCGGCGATACCATCACCATCGAAATCCCCGAGGAAAAATCGATAGAACCGGAAGCCGAGGACCTGCCCCTCTCCGTTCTCTACGAAGACCCATATATAATTATCATCAATAAAGATCCCGGCATGGTTGTTCATCCCGCCGCCGGCAATGCGAACGGAACCCTCGTCAATGCCCTCCTCCATCAGTGCCGAGGCGAGCTCGCAAGTGAGGGTGGTGAAGGCCGCCCCGGCATCGTCCACCGCCTCGACAAGGACACCTCTGGTTGCATCATCGCCGCCAAAACCAACTCGGCACTCAAGCATCTCGTCGGCCAATTCGCCGACCGAAAGACCGCCAAGCTCTACCTCGCCGTCGTCCAATCTCCTCCCAAGGAAAACCATCAAACTGTTTTCAACAACATCGCGCGCCACCCCGTCCACCGCCAACGCATGGACGTCTGTAATCCCGGTTCAGGAAAGCCTGCCATCACCGACCTTCATCTCCTCCACACTGCAGAGGATGGCACTTCTCTCATCCTTTGCGCTCTTCACACTGGGCGCACTCACCAGATCCGCGTTCACAACCGTTTCCTCGGCCACCCTCTTCTCGGCGACCCCATCTACAGCAAGCCCGCCCGCCAGGCTGGCAACACCAAGCGCCTCATGCTCCACGCTTGGCGACTCGGTGTCACCCATCCCACCTCTGGCGAGTGGATGCAAATGGAGGCCCCCATTCCCGATGAGTTTGCACCTTGGACGAATCAAGTGACAGGGCGCCTCGAACAAATCCGATTGATACGCGACCACAAAGAATTTGACGCTCTTTGGTAGCAGATTAAACGGTAGGTCTTGAAGAAAATGTTTGAGAGGTCACCATAAGCATTTTCAAAACACACCCTCATGGCCGCAGCAATCAAACGACGCTACCTCCGACTCGTCCGTCGGGCCTACCGTCTGCTTCGCAGTCCAAGATTGAAGAAGCGCCCTTGGCTTGCTGCCATTGTTGCCCCGATCTTCAACCGGGAACTCTGGCACCCTTGCCGTGAATCAGTAGCATCCGGTTTGGGAATCGGGCTTTTCGTTGCCATGCTACCCATCCCGGGTCAGATGATTCTTGCAGCGCTGGGAGCAATGAAAATGCGGGCCAATGTCGCAATCGCCATCGCAGCCTGCTGGGTCACAAATCCCATCACGCAACTCCCCATCATGCTCTTTCAAGAAGGCTTTGGAGACTTTCTCCGCGACAGTCTTCGCATCCCCATCCATCCCATTCTGGAGAGAATTCAAGTCCCACTTGGTTTTCTCCCAGGAATGGAAGGCGAATCGCTCAACGGTGGAAGCTTCATTCTAGGGTTCCTTTCCCTAGGGTTTTCACTCTTCGTCCTCGCCTTCCCCATCGTCTACCTGCTCTCTGCCCTGATGCCTCGTATCCTTCCGAAAACAAGATACCAACGAGCCAAAGCCAAGGTCATCGCCCGCCAGAAGAAGGAGGAGAATAAAAATTCACGACACTGATTTTCCCGCCACCATTCGCGGATTTCAACCGTTGAGGAACGACGAACTCTGGAAATCGATACGTGTTCTTAGAACGACGATCAACTGATCCCACAAGCTTTGATAGCAAGCTGATCACGAGACCGCAGCCGACCAAGGAAAGCGCCATCCAGCCCATAAAATGATAGTTCTCACGGCTGGAGTCCCCCATCGATGCCGCAAGGTGCTCCTTCAGTTGGTCAGCCACAGAAAGAGTGAAAACCTGAACACGATCAACCTGATCCCCCTCTTTTTTAAGGATACCCATCGAGTTCCTAATAATTGCTTCGAGGTTCACGTAGCCAACCCGAGGCATGATTCCGCTCTCTAAAAACTCCCCATCGTAAAGTTTCCGGGATCGCCCAAACACCCCCGCTGTCCCACCGTTCATACTGAGAACGATCACAATGCCGTCATTATACTCGCCCATCCATTTTGCGTGGCACCGCATCGAAAAGGGAGAGGGCTTCTCGCCGATCACGGCGGAGTAGGTCACCAAATACACCTCGATGTCGCTCTCTTCTTCGAGGTCTGTCAGAGCCTTGGAAATCTCGGCCAAGGCTTGGGGATGATTTCGAAACAGACTATCATGATCCCAAATATGATTCGCAGGAGGATCACCCACCGGGATAAGATTATCCTCACTTCCTTTAGCCCACGAAACAGAGAGCAATCCGAAAAGTAAAAAGGCTGTTGGGGGGGGCATCCACTTCATCACGATTTCTGTCTAACATCTTCCGGGCGAAAGGCCGAGACAAACAAAAGAACCGCCGCCACCGAGATACAGGAATCCGCGACATTGAAGGTCGGAAAAAAGCCCCCGCTGCGAGGAGAAATCTTCTCATACCCTGGAAGCTTCACCCGGATAAAATCCACGACATACCCCTTTGAAAGCCGCGTCATAAACGGCTTTCCCTCATGCTGTTCCAGCCAGAAACCTTGCATCAAGCGATCGGTCAGATTCCCACAAACGCCTGCCACCAAAAGAGCTGCCGCGAACTTTGCAGGGAGATTTGCAAAGGCTCCCTTCTTCCAAAAAACGGTGATTATTCCCAAAGCTGCGATCAGAACAAAAAGAAAAACAATTGGAGCCCACGCCGTCCCATTTCCCAGCCCAAACGCCACTCCCTGATTGTGAATCCGCCACCACCAGAGAAAACCATCGATCACCGGAACCGGGGCGTCCTGAGTGTGAAAATCGGAGGCCAGTGGTTCCTCGAATTTAAAAACGACCCACCACTTTGTGATCTGATCAAAGATGAACAGCGGGAGGCTTAGAATCAGAAAAATCTTTGGAAATCGGCTCATGGCAGTATCAGTGAGAATTACGCTCCCCGCATCAGAGAAATTTCAGCGAGGCTGATAAAGGAACTGACGAGTTCCTCCCGACTCGCCACCTTCAAAGCGTCAACCGGAACGGCCCGATCCAAAGTGAACTTCCCGGAACGCGTGCGTCGCAGGTCACTCAGGTGAGCTCCGCAACCGAGCTTCTGACCGATGTCATGGGCGTAAGTGCGGACGTAAAATCCTTTGGAGCAATTCACCGTGAAATCAATCTCCGGTAATTCGACACGAGTGACTTGGTAATCGGTGATGAAAACCGCCCGCGGCTTTCGCTCCACCACTAGGCCTTTACGGGCAAGCTTATAGAGCGGCACCCCATTCTGTTTGATCGCCGAAACCATCGGTGGAATTTGCTCAAAATCTCCCATGAATCCGTCAAAGGCCTCCACAATCTGCTCCTGACTCAAATCCGAAACTTCCTTTTCCTCCTCGATCTCTCCTTCCTTATCCTGGGTCGAAGTAGTGGAGCCCAGCGTGATCGTCCCAGTGTAGGTTTTATCTTCACTCATGAGGAGATCTTGAATCTTGGTGGCCCGATTAATCACAAGCATCAACAAGCCGGTCGCCATGGGATCAAGCGTCCCACAGTGACCGATCTTTTTCATATTCAGTTGGCGGCGGGCTATCGCGACCACATCGTGGGAGGTCATTCCGGGAGCCTTGTCGATCAAGAGAACCCCGCTGGGTAATTCATTTGGATTTTGCATCGTATAAAAAAATTAAGAAAGACCTTCGCGAGTCAGTGCAGACCGAATTTCCGTGAGGACTTTCTCGCGCGCCTCTCTGATCGGCCCCGCCATGCGAATCCCAGCAGCCAAGGCGTGACCTCCGCCACCGAAGGCCCCACAAATATCGCTCGCATTAATTCGGCGATCCTTCGATCTCATCGAAACACGAACCTTCCCGCCGTCGAGGTCTTCAAAGAAAACGGCAACCACAACCCCCCGAACCGCACGGATGAAGTCGATCATTCCTTCGGTATCGTCATCGATCAAACTAAGCTCAGTCTTGGTCGCCATCGTCAAATCCCACCACACCAGTCTGCCCTCATCACTGCGGTCAAGCGTGTTCAGCAAAGACCTCATCAACTCTACCCTCCGGAAGGGTTGATTGTCGTAGGTCAGCTGATTGATCTCGCCGACATTCAAGCCGCGCGCCACCAAATCAGCCGCCATCTCATAGGTCCGTTGGGTCGTTCCCGGGTACTGGAAAGAGCCGGTGTCGGTCGAAACGGCGACGTAGATAGAATCCCGCGTAATCTCCGAGATTGGAAGATCAAGCGCCATGAGAAGATCATAAATGATCTGCCCCGTCGCCGGACTGTTCGAATCGATGTAGTTCAAATCCCCGTAGCCGGGATTTGAAATATGGTGATCAATATTGATGATCATCTTGGCATCCTTCATCGCTTCCAAGCTTCCCTCACCCACTCGCGCATGCGCCGCCGTGTCCAAAGTAATCGCCACCTCAATATCGACATCCTTGGCTTCGGAAGAAACCTCTACTTTCTCCGACCCCGGGAGAAACGCCAAGCTCTCCGGGCAGCCATCGTTATTCAGATAGCGGACCGACTTCCCCATCTGCTCCAAAGCATGCCCCAAAGCCAAGATAGAACCAATGGCATCACCATCTGGACGGACGTGACTAACGACGGCGAAAGATTGATGGGCTTCAAAAGCCTCACCGATTTGGGCAAAAGTGGCGTTCTCTGACATAGTGGCAAGAGAGGAAGTTTCCCCACGAAGGCCAAGTGATCAAGGATTGATCGAAAGAAAGAACTTACGGGTCAAATTACCTTATTTCCTCTTTTGGGCAAAAAACCACTTCCAGACTTCAGCATCACGATAAGTCGCGCTCCAAGAGTCATGTCCCACTCCAGGATATTCGCGAAACTTCACCTCTGCTCCCGCTTTCTTCAAGGCATCGACCATGATCGATGACGCTTTCAAAGGAACGACATTATCCGCCGCTCCATGAAAGACCCAAAAAGGAATCTTCTTCATCTTCTCCGCAGTTTTGGGATCGCCACCACCACACACCGGCATCGCCGCTGCAAAAAATTCCGGACGCCGCGCGACCGCAGCAAATGTCCCGAAGCCTCCCATCGAAAGTCCCGTCACGTAAATGCGCTTGGGGTCCACTTTATGTTCCTTCGCAAGGCGATCCACGACTTCAAAAACCATCCTCATCATGGCCGAAGGCTTCTCGGCCAAATCCCCACCCTTCGGAGCACGAAAATCGCCGCGAAGATCAGCCCACCAAACCTCGGGATTACACTGCGGCGCCACGACCACCACACTCTCGTCGTTTGACGAGATCCATTTCAGAAGATCCGGCACTCCATGCTTCAACTGCACTTTATTATCCGATCCCCGCTCTCCCGCACCATGTAAGAATAGCACCAATGCCGGAGTCTCAGATTCGCCCACTTTCGTCCATCGGAACGGCAACGACTTGCCGTCCTTTTCATGAACCTCCGCCTTCATCTCATCAACTGGTCCCGCACATACCACTCCGATCGAGACCCACAAAACTCCTAACATTTTCAACATGCCGCTGATTATGGGAAATTAGACTTGCTGTGACAAGCTACTAGAAAATGAGATTCAGCTCATCGGGCACACCATAATTCAAAGCCCCTTTTGTTGTCGATCGGCAATGTAATCTCGTCTCCGGCGGCCTCCTTCTCATTGGTGGTGGAATTGCCAATCCCCACCTCGATGACCCAATCCAAATCAACGAAAGATTGAGCTGATCTGGCAGGCCATTGTGCGGCGTGCATCTCGCCTCCGACCCCATGACCTAGCCACTGATCGAGAAGGAACCTGAGAATTTTTCACACAGATTTCCCCATTTAATGGAAGGTGAATTTTCACACAGACTTAGAAGGATTAGGGAGCGATTACCACAGATTTTTCCCGACTGATGGGAGGAAGATTTTAACGCAGATTAAAAAGGATTTACGCAGCCCCCCCAAAAAAACCTCAAGGCCCCCTTAAGCTTCTGCTTTTTCTGTGGTCACCTCTCAACCTAAGTCCACCCGACCCTCTACTTCCACCGTTCCCAACGCAATTGGCCCCAGACACAAAAACCGCCCATCCCAAGAGGGATGAGCGGCTGAAATTTTCTAAACGGTTTTCACCGATTTTCAGGAAGCCTACTTTTTATCCTTATCCTTATCCTCTTCCATCTTCGCTTTGACCTTATCCTCAATTTCGATGTAGAGGGCTTCGTCTTCTTTCAAAGCTTTCTTAGTGGCATCGCGGCCTTGGCCAAGTTGGGCTCCATCATAGCTGAACCAACTTCCGCGCTTCTGGATGATGTCGAACTCTTGGGCGAGATCAATGAGCGACCCAACAGACGAAATCCCCTCATCATACATGATATCGAATTCGGCATCAGTGAAGGGAGGTGCCACCTTATTCTTCACGATCTTCACCTTGGTCCGGCTTCCGATGACCGTGCCATCCGACGACTTGATCTGACCGATTCTACGAATATCAACGCGGATTGAAGAAAAGAACTTCAAAGCGCGGCCACCAGGTGTCGTTTCAGGACTTCCGAACATCACCCCGATTTTCTCACGAATCTGGTTCGTAAAGATACAAGTCGTACGGGCCTTGGAAATAAAGCTGGTTAACTTCCGCATCGCCGCACTCATGAGACGAGCTTGGGTCCCTACGGTGGAATCACCGATCTCTCCGGCGAGTTCCTGCTTGGTCACCAAGGCGGCCACCGAATCAAGAACAATGACGTCAATCGCATTGGAGCGAACGAGCGTCTCAACAATCTGCAGGGCTTCTTCACCAGAAGAGGGTTGGGACACCAGAAGGTCATCGATATTCACTCCGAGACGGCGGGCATACTGAGGATCAAGAGCGTGCTCCACATCAATGAAGGCAGCCAGTCCCCCCGCTTTCTGGGCCTTGGCAATCACAGTGAGAGTGAGAGTCGTTTTACCGGAAGATTCCGGGCCGAAAACCTCGACGATACGGCCACGTGGGAATCCACCCACTCCGAGCGCTCGGTCGATCAGAAGGTTGCCGGTTGGGATGCACTCAACATCCATGCGCTTGTCATCGCCAAGTCGCATAATGGCAGCTTCGCCGAAATCTTTTTGAATCTGGGTGATGGCAAGATCGAGGTTCTTCTTGCGGGCGGCAGCGAGTTTATCTTCTCCTTTGGAAGCGGCGGCAGCGGGAGCTTTTTCTTTCTTCTCGGACATGGCGGCAGTTTTAGTGGTGGTGGTACTCATGGCAATGTTAGGTGTTGTTAACTGAGAGAAAATAAAGCGGATGAACAGTGTTCAGGCAAGTTAAAAGTGTTCAAATGAGTCGTTTTATTTTTAGAGTCTTAATTATTTAAGGTTTTCAGCCTCATCACTCCCCTCTTAAGGTCCGCGAACATGAGCAACGATCAGTCTCTCCGCGGCCACGTCGCCCTCGTCACCGGCAGTAGTAAGGGCCATAACGCAACCCCCCAATAACCGAAGCTATGTCCTAGACCGACATCTCTCCCGTCTTCATTGAAGAACAACTTACTCTCAAAACTGCTTCGCCCCCGGTGAGTGCTACTTCGCCACGGCCCTATCCGCCCTCTGGAATTGGCTACCCCCAAATCATCAATCCAACTCCGTGAAGAATGAGTCCCACCAAGCCACCGATCAAAGTCCCATTCACACGAATAAATTGCAGATCGGCGCCCACTTGATTCTCAATCCGCGCAATGAGTTCGTTGGCCTCCCAGCTATCGACAGTCTTATTGATGAGCTTTTCGACATTCGCTCCATACCGCCTAGCAAAGCGCGCCACCAATTCACCCGCGCGACCTTCGATCTGCTCCAGACGAGCATCATCTTCATCAAGCCTCGCGGCCGCATCGGAGAGGATTTGGCTCCACTTCTCCAGCGTGCCATTTGCCTCCAAAGTCTCCGCGCTCTCGACCATGAGGGTGAGCGCACGGTCCACCACTTCTTCGAGCGTCTTCAAAGTCTCAGGATCATCAATGATGCGTGCTTTGAGAACTTCCCATTGCTCTCCCCCGCTTCCTTCCAACTCCTCAGCGGTCTCGCGCAGGGCATCTTCGATTTTTTCGTAAAGCGGGTGGCTTTCATCCCCGCTCGCAGCCGCTAGTTCGGTTGAAAATTTCTCCACGGCCTTCCCTGAAACAACCGAAGCGGCAGTCTGGCTGAGGAGTTCAAAAATCTTAAGCTTCTTCGGCTTCGTCGATTTACTGGCCTCATCCATGACCCACTCGCGATTCGCGGCCACGCTTTGAGCGAGGCGACCCAGGATGGGCGAAATCAAACTACGCCGACCGGGGCTCTTCAAAAAACCCTGCAAAAGAATGGTCACCAGTCGCCCCATCGGAACGGTTGTCGCGCCGTGCCGAATTCCCGAGGCCCCAAGTCGGGCCAGCGTTTCGCGATCAGACGAGCCCACAAGCTTCGGGACGCGGGCCAAAACCCACCGAACCGCGCTTTCAGCACCGGCGGGATTGGCGAGATGCTGTGCCATTTTTTTCAAAGGTCGCCAGGTTTGCCATTGGCGGGCCACTTCTTCAGGAGTGAGAAAGCTTTTGCGCACAAAGGAAGCCACCGCCGCGCCGATCCGTTCCTTTTCCCTCCGAACGATCGCAGTGTGCGGGATGGGCAAACCCAACGGGTGCCGGAACAATGCCGTGACCGCAAACCAATCCGCCAGCGCTCCCACCACCGCAGCCTCGCAAAAGGCTCTCAGCCACGGCCAAAAGGCCCCATTCCCCTCCATCGAACGCGCTAAAACATAAAAACAAGCCATGACCACGAGGAGGCCAGTGGCCAGGCGGCGCATTTTCCGCAGGGTCGGATCCGGGACTTCACTCACTGGAAGTAATGTGGACGCTCAGAAATCATTCGCAAGGCGGCGACGACCTGATAAATACCCTTCATGCACCCACTTCCTGTTTTTCTTGTCTGTCTTGCTCCCGTTTTAACCTTCGGGCAGATCAGTAAAGAAATAACGCTTACTCTGGTCGAGGAAGAAGGCTTCAATGAGGTGAAAATCGACCTCGACGTCTCGGCGATTGGTGATTCAGATGACACCTCCGACCTTTCGGGAACGATGACTGTGAGGGTAAACATTTTTCCAGGCCTCACCACGACAAATGAATTGACCGTCCTCTCGGCTGATATCGAAGGCTCGGATGTCGAACTCTCCGCAGGGAATTTTTTGGCCAGTTACGAATTTGGTGGTAAGGATCTTGGGTTTTCAGCCTTCACCACCAGCCCTCCCGGAATCGCGGACCTGGCCACCGGAGAATTCGAGGCCTCCCAACATGAAGTGACCGTTAATCAAGGCTCTCTTAACGGTTCGGCAAGCACCCTTCTCACCGGAACGGAAGCCGTTGATTATGACTTTAGTGAGGACAACTTTACCGGCCAAGGCGAAGGCACCGGAACAGTGACCATCACGCAGGGAAGGATCGAAGGACGAAAATTCTACTTCGACGTTTCTGTCGAACTTCCGACCAACATTGAACAGACGATCGAGGTCGAAGGAGCGCCCGTGGACGCGGATGTCAAAATTGGGGGGACGCTTAAGGCAACGGGAGAAACGTTCATCGAGATCCCCGACTACGCCACTTGGGCCGCGAAAAGCGGAATCGAAGCCGCCAGCGGAAACGAATTCGATATTACGCCCTCTAATCCCAACTTTATCCTTTTCGCCCTCGGCTTCGACCGCGAGACCGCACCGCAACAACTCTTCAAATTTTCGACTGCCGGAGCCACCCTGGAAGTGAATGAAATACTCGCCGCCGGAGCGATTGAGATCCAGTGGTCGAACGATCTCATCACCTGGGACCTGGTCCCCGAAACCTCGATGGTGAACGGAAAGAACACCTTCAACTTCGGCGATTCACTCTCCGAAGAGATCACCGTCAGCAAGGTCGGAACGAAGAAATTCCTCCGCATCTCCCCGGTCACTCCCGGCTAGTCCAGCTTTTAATCGAAAGGCTCCCTTCCCGTTCTGGTATGAACAGGGCCCGCTACAGCACCCTTCTCAAAGAGGTCACAAAATCAGATCTCGAAGAAGGTTTGTCCTCCTTGAATCAGGAGCCCTGGATCACCCATTGGCGAACCGGCCTTAGCGGATACTTCGACGGACTTCCGTCTGAACCCGATTGGCCTAATATCTCGAACCATCTCATCGGGCTCACCTCAAAAAATCATCTCCCTTCAACTCCCGTCAAGGTGGCAAACGAACTCGAAACCCTCGTCGCCAAACGCTGGATACACCGTGATTTCAACTCAATCGGATGACCTCGCAGGACTCATCAAGGCCACACAGCTTTCCGAGCCCAACCAAAAGACCCTGCTCGAACAAGTCGCCAAGGCCCGCTGGGAAGAGAATTAATTTCCCGCTTACGCCGAAGCCAGATCAGCTTCGATGGCCTCAAGGACATCTTCCTCGGGCTTGAAGTCAGCGGCATGGTAAGAGCTACGAACAAGCGGTCCACTCGCGACATGGCGGAAGCCTTTTGCCAAGGCCACTTCCTTCCACTCCTCGAATTTCTCCGGCGTGACATACTCGACCACGGGTAGGTGCATCGGAGTGGGTCGCAGATATTGTCCGAGCGTCAAAACAGTCACGTCAGCGGCGCGGAGGTCATCGAAAGCTTGCTCGATCTCCTCCGGGCGTTCTCCAAGGCCGAGCATGATACCGCTCTTTGTCGCGACCATTCCATCAGCCATTTGCTTGGCCTTTTTCAGAACGGCCAAGGACCGATCATACTTCGCCCGACTCCGCACCAATGGCGTGAGTCGCTCGACTGTTTCGAGGTTGTGATTAAAAATATGCGGACGGGCTTTCATGACAAGATCGAGCGCCCAGTCCTTGTCGTTAAAATCGGGCACCAGAACCTCAATGATGATCCCTGGATTAGTTTTGCGGATCGCTTGGATCGTTTTTTGGAAGTGCTCGGCACCGCCATCCTTGAGGTCATCGCGAGCCACCGCTGTGATGACGACGTGGTTCAAGTTCATCCGCTTGGTCGCTTCCGCCACGCGGGACGGTTCATCCTCTTCCAGCGCATCGGGCTTGGCGGTCTTGACCGCACAAAAACCGCAAGCACGGGTGCATTTCTCACCAGCAATCATGAAGGTGGCAGTCCCCTGCCCCCAACATTCCCAGCGGTTCGGGCACTGGGCTTCTTCACAAACCGTGACCAGGTTGAGATCCTTGATCATCGACTTGGTATCCCAAAAGACGGGATTATTTGGCAGGCGAACCTTGATCCAACTCGGCTTCTTTTCAAGATGCAATGATGCATCCATTTTCATCCGGGGACCGAAATTTTTGCCGCTACCGCAACCGCTCATGCCGCTAATTACTCCCTGTTTGGAGTGAGTGCAATGCCAGATGTTAATGGTTTGTCGGACAATTGACACGGCTGAACCGTAGCGAAGAGTTCGCGCAGAGCAGAAAAATACTGCCTAGATTGAAAAAGGTGAACCACAGAGCACGCTGAGGAAGCAGAAGCGTGGTTGAGTGGAGACCAAAAGATTGAGCCTGAGTCTGAAAATCTTCAAGTCTCCCGATCTCAATCTTCATGAAACTGTCTTAAGTTTCTCACAATCATCGGTCGGGAATAATCTGCGCAAATCCTTTTTAATCTGCGTTAAAATCCTCCTTCCGTCAGTCGGGAAAAATCTGTGGCAATCGGTGCCTCATCCTCTTAAATCTGTGGTCAAATCCCCAAGGCGTAGTGCCGCAGAGTTTTCCTTCCACCTTGGGGAAAAAGGCATCACATCACGACCTTCCTCTACCGCTGCTGGGCTTTCGCCACCGGCATGAATTCACGAAGTGCTTGGATACGGGTGGCACTCACCGGGTGGGTGCTGAGAAATTCCGGAGTGGTGCTCTTATTCTGCGCGCCCATTCGCTCCCAGAGCGTGATGGCCTCAGTAGGATCATAGCCGGCGCGGGCCATGAAGATGGTGCCCACGCGGTCTGCTTCCAGCTCTTGCGTGCGCGAAAAAGTCAGACCAAAAGCGATCTCGCCTCCTTTTTGAGCGAGCGATCCAATCTGCGAACCGCTTTCCGAACCACCAAGGACCGCTCCGAGAATCGCTCCACCAAGCGCGATCGTTTGATTGTTTCTCACACGAGCTTCGGCGTGATTTGAGGTCACATGAGCCATTTCGTGAGCCAAAACGGCTGCGAGTTGGCCCTCGGTCACGGCAATGTTCAAAAGCCCGGTATTGACCCCCACTTTTCCACCGGGAAGAGCGAAGGCATTGGCGGAGGAGTCTTCAAAGACCTCAAATTCCCAGCGCGCGCCGGGAAGATTGATGACCGGACGAAGACGGGCCGCGACCCGATTGACGCGCGCACGTGCCGCAGCATTCCGGGAAATAGGGGTCTTCCGTTTATACAGGGCAAAGGCGGCTTCTCCCTGTTGCCTCAGGCCGACATCGGCAGGACGAATGGCCACCTGTCCCGTATTGGAATTGTAAGCAGCCGGAGCGGCGCATCCAATTGCAACGATGGGGAGCAAGAGAGTGAGGCCTTTTGATTTCAGGACTTTTTGCAGAAGATTCTTCATGGACCTTTGATAGCGCGGAAAGACCAACTTTGTCAAATCAGCGGCCCTGATGCTGCAAAAGGTTGTTTCTCTTTCCCGTCTGGCTCACACTTGTCGCGCCTCGTGAATCTTCCAAACTCCATCACCTTTACCCGCCTCATCCTAACCGCAATTTTTGTGGCGAGCGCAAGCTGGGGCGGGACTCCCTCACTCATTGTGGCACTCGTCGTCTTTGTCCTGGCCACGATCTCGGACTGGCTGGACGGCTATCTCGCTCGGAAAATGAACCTCGTCACGTCTTTGGGCAAGCTCATGGATCCCCTCGCCGATAAGATCCTGGTGGCCTCAGCCTTCGTTTTTTTCACGAGCGTCGACCGCTGCGACGCCTGGATGACCTGCCTGATCATTGGTCGCGAATTCCTCGTGACCGGGCTACGGCAGATCGCGGTCGATAAAGGCCACGTCATCGCCGCCGATAAGCTCGGCAAATGGAAGACCACCTTCCAGCTCGCTTTCGGCATCACCTGCCTGCTCTCATTAATTTTTGACTCCTCAGGCCCACATGGTGACTTCTTTGCCATGCTCCAAAAGCTCACCTCACAGGATGGCTTTCTTTCCATCGGATTTCTATGGGGAGCTTTGATATTGACCCTCCTCTCTGGCTTCAACTACCTGAAGAAGTCTTGGACCCTGCTTCTCGACTAATGTTACTCACCAACGCCCGCCTCATCTCTCCCGGCTTCGAACAAAAGGGAGCAAGTGTCCTGATCGAAGATGGCAAAATCACCGAGATCGCTTCGCATCGTAGCGGAGATCTCGATCTCGACGGTAAAATGCTCCTTCCGGGATTCATCGACATCCACGCCCACGGAGCCGACGGAGCGGATGTCTGCGATGCCTCCGCCGAAAGCCTGGAGCATATCGCGCAAACCAAGTTGAAGGAAGGCGTCACAACCTGGCTACCCACCACCCTGACACAACCGGCTGAACGTCTCATCGAGATCGTCAAAACCGTCCGAGACTGGGCTCCCACTGCCCCTCTGAACATTCCCGGAATGCACTTGGAAGGTCCTTTCATCAACCGTGAACAAGCTGGAGCACAAAACCCGCAATACGTTCGCGAGCCGGACCTGAATGAACTCCGCGAACTCCATCAAATTTTCCAAGCCAAAATCCTCTCCATCGCGCCCGAACTCCCGGGTGCCTTCAATATCATTCGCGAAGCGGCGGGCATGGGCATCATTTCCTCCGCCGCCCACACCAAGGCTGACTACGAAACAATCACACGGGCGATGGGCTACGGGCTTAAGCATCTCACTCATTTTGGCAACGCCATGACCGGCCTGCACCACCGTGAAATCGGCGTCATTGGAGCAGGCTTCTTGGAAGATACCTTAAGGCTGGAATTGATCGCCGATGGCATTCACCTCGCACCCGAAATGCTCGAGTTGATTTTCGCAAAAGTTCCTCGCGAGAACATCATGCTCATCACCGATTCTGTTTCATCCTCCTGGCAAGCAGACGGAGACACTTGCATTGGTGGTCTGGAAGTGGAAATCAAAGATGGCATTGCCCGTTTAAAGAGCAACGGAGCCCTCGCAGGGTCCACCTTACGCTACCAAAACGGACTCCGCCTCATTCACGAAATCACCGGCGAACCGCTGCCCGACCTTGTCGCCACGACTTCATGGAACCAAGCCCGCGCACTCGGGATTCCTAATCTCGGCAAGATCGAACCCGGCTTCATCGCAGACCTCGTCGTCTTGAATGACCAGTTTGAGGTCGAGCGCACCTTCGTCGATGGCCTTCAAAGCTCGCCCTTGTCCGCGAAGTAATCGATGACGGCCTCGCGGGTGTTTACGGGGATGAGTTTCGTCTTGCTCTCCGGCTCGTTGAGGATCTCGCGAAGCTTCAGCAGGCGACGTCCGCCGGACTGGCTGTCGTAGCTATTGAAGAGAATCTTATAACGTTGCTCCGGCACCAGCGTTGCTGGATCGAGTCCGAAAAGGGCCCGGTCCGAGTAGGGAACCTGCTTCGACTCCGCCATAATCGTGAGGATCTGAGCTCCCGTAATGGAGGTGTGGACAAGCCAATTTTCGTAAGGAATCCAGTTCCAGGCGTCCTCGATCGTTTTAACGCCAGGCTGGACATCAGGGGTATCAAAGGTGCCATGAAAAACCCCGTCGGCCGGTGACTTTTGCTTATCAGCCGTCGCAAGAAAAGACTGGCAAATCATCTGCCAAAACGGACTCCCCTTTCCTCTCGCCAAGATGACATTCTTCACGGTGCCAATCTTGGTCTTTCGACGTTTCTCAGCGTCATCTACGATGGACTTCGTGCTTTCGACAATGAGCGGGTCCAGTTCAAAGCGATCATCCATCAGCACCGTCCAGGCATTGCGCTTCACAAGCTTGCGTGATGCGAGATCGAAGCTGAGATCAACGCGCCCGCAGTTAATTCCGAAGTAGTTTGCCTGGGTGCAAAGTACGCCCGACCAATACCAACTCGGCCGATCCTGGTGGGAATGCCCTCCGATATAGAGATCAACCCCTCGGACCTTTTTCAAAAGCTCTTGCACCGGGTTGGCGTAGTCATCAGCGCGCTTCCAACCCATGTGGCCGAGAACGACGACGGCATCGACTTTCTCAGCCTCCAGCTCCCGCACACTCTGCTGCAAACTCGCAATCGGATCGAGGACCCCAAAGCCTTTCAGAAGTTCGGGACGTGACCAGGAAGGAATTCCAGGCGTGATGAGCCCCACCATGCCGATCTTAAATCCAGCCACTTCTTTGATGACCCACGGAGCGAGTTTGGAAAAAGCATTCCCCTTAATGGCACCGGCCTTCTTCCCCTCAATCGTGACATTTCCGGTGATGACGGGCATCTCAGAATTTTTCACCGCTGCTTCGACGACATCGAGCCCCCAGTCGAACTCGTGGTTCCCCAAGACCCAGCCATCGTAGTTCATTTTATTGAAGCTATCGATCATGACCTTGCCCTGAGTCTGGTAGCCTTCAATCGTCCCCTGATAAATATCTCCAATGTCAAAAAGGAGGTGATCGGGACAGTCCTTCCTCCAACGACGAATCTGGGTAGCACAGCGGGCCAGACCACCGACATCCCCAATATCATCATAGGTCTGCGTAGGCAAAATATGCCCGTGCAGATCCGTGGTATGGAAAAGAGAAACGGTCTTGATTGAGCGCTTGTCAGCCGCCCGAATTGGAGAAGCGAGCCAAGCGGCAGCACCTGTCAGGAAGTGGCGGCGGAGTGTATTCATGAAGTGGTATGTTTTGCCTTACGAAGTTTCTCCGCGATGAGCTTCTTCTGGTAGCGACCCTGCACGATGTCGGTGAGAAGGAGTGTCGCAATGACAAAGTAAAAGGTCGTTTTCGTCATCGCCTGGATTTCGTTTCCGAAGAACTTCAGATGCGCAAGATGCGCCCCCTCGGTGAGCAGCATGATTCCCACCACAAAGAGGACAAAGAGTCCCAAGACCTCATACATACGGTTACGTTGGAGGAAATCCGTCACTTTATCAGCAAGGAGAATCATGATGAGGCCACCCGTAAGGATCGCGATGATCATAATGGTCATTTGATAACCAACATGAGCCCCTGTGACCGGATCTTTAATGCCAGCCAGCGCCATCGCACTGAGGATGGAATCGAAGGAGAAGATCACATTCATGAAGACAATCAAGCCGATCACTTTTTTCGGCGAGGAAGGCTTCCGATCCGCAGCATGCTCCTCGTCTTCCAGCGACATCATGTGGGCGATTTCCTTGGTCGCGGTGTAGAGAATAAAAGCCCCACCAAAGAGCACGATCACGCTATGGAAGTTAAAGGATCCTTCCACCCATCCACCCACCGTAGTGAAGAAGGGATCTTGGAGCGCTTCGACCAAGTTAATGAGGACGAAGAGCAGGATAATACGCAGACCTACCGCAATCCCGATACCGAGCTTCCGCACGCGGCTTTGGTGCTCTAGCGGGGCCCGTTGGGATTCGAGTGAAATATAGAGAAGGTTATCAAAGCCAAGGACCGCCTGTAAAAGGATGAGAAGACCAAGGGTGACGAGGGAATTGAGGATATCAGCCATGAAGTTGGTATCATCCCTAAAAAAGGCCGTTCATTGAAAGCGAAAAAACCGGCCAAGCGAAATCGCCGGACCGGTTTTTGAAAATTAAGCGCAGTCCCTTAGTCAATCTTGACCGGATCAGTGATCCCGGGGATCTCAGGCGGAGGCGCGACATCAGGAACCGTGGGGACATTCTCGAGCACCGGAGGAGTGCCCACCTCGGGAACCGGCGGAGCATCTGGGAGAGAAGGCACCACAGGAACAGAAGGCGTAATGCCGGGAATCTCGGGAGGAGGAGCAAAATCACCGGAAAAATCACTAGGATCAACCGGTGGAGGGACCGAGCCAAATTCCGGGACCGGAGAAAGCGGGCTGGAAACAGGCACCGCATTGGCACTGGATCGCTCAATCACCATAATTTCGGGGACATAGCCAACCTCACCGGAATCAAGTTCAACCTTCACGTAAGTGCCTTTACTCGAAACAACCTTGAGGTCAGTGCCTGCCGCGAGAACCATGTCAGCACGGGCATTACCTTTCGGGATCAAGCGAAAAAAGGTCGAATTTGGCATCGAAGTCTCAACCCACTGGCCCGGCTTGTAACTCGGAGAAGTGGGTGCCACGACGGCGGATCTCTTTCTGGAATTGGAACCAGGCGAACTAAGTGGATCAAAATCGCCACCATTGCTGATGGGCTGATTGAAATTTTTAAACGACCCGCAGGAAGCCAAAGCAAACGCGAGGCCTCCAAGAGTCAGGAGTGATTGACTGCTCATTACACTTAAAATTGACCACACTCTCGGCCTTCGGTCAATTGCATTCCTTTTTTGTCGAAAAGGTTTCCCTTTCATATCAACGCGGTTCTTGTAGTTCTTTTGAAATGCGTTTGCTTCGTTCGATTTTACTCACTGGGGGCGCGGGGTTCATCGGATCAACCCTCGCACGACAGCTTTTGGAACGTCCCGAAGTTGAAAAACTGATCATTCTGGACTCCCTCACCTATGCTGGAAATCGCGAAAATCTGGCGGGCCCGGATCAAGACCCCCGGTTTCATTTCGTGGAAGGAAACATTCTCGACGGCAATCTCGTCACCCGCTTGCTTAGGGAATTCGAATGCACCGGGATCATGAATCTCGCCGCCGAATCCCATGTCGATCGCTCGATCAAGCACCCAGGAGATTTCATCGCCACCAACATCGGAGGCACCTCGGCCCTGCTTGAAGCAGCACGCACTGCCGGAGTTTCATTCCTACAGTGTTCCACCGATGAAGTCTACGGCTCCATTAACTTCCCTAAATTGGCAGACGAGTCGCAGAAATTAAAGCCTTCCTCCCCCTACTCCGCCAGTAAGACCGGAGCCGACCTAATGGTCCAAGCCGCCCACGCCACTTACGGGCAAGATGTCGTGATCGCACGATGTTCCAACAATTATGGCCCGCGGCAGCATCCGGAAAAATTGATCCCCCGCATGATCTATCACGCTCTCCGTGACGAACCGCTCCCCATCTTCGGATCAGGCCAACAAATCCGTGATTGGATGCACGTCGAAGACTGCGCCAAAGGGCTCATTTCCACCTTTGAAAAAGGCTTTACGAATCGGATTTACAACTTGGGAGGCAAATCCGAACGCACCAACCTCGGCATCGTCCGTACCATTCTCAAGCAACTCCACAAACCGGAGTCTCTCATGGCCCACGTCCAGGACCGTTCTGGCCACGATGCTCGATATGCCCTCGACCCCCGCCTTGCCCTCATAGAACTAGAATGGCGTGCAAGAATCCCTTTCCGATCCGGCTTCGAAACCGTCGTCCGCGAATTGAGCCAGACTCTCAGACCAGCCTAACCGACTCCCAGCTCTTCGCCGAGTTCGTCCTCCACGTAGCTGATCTCACGAGCCTGCAGCCCGTGATCACGAATTCCCCGCAAAGTCCGCAATGATCCGCGACGAGTGCCGGGGCCTTTGACTTTCTTCACCGCCGTCTCAACCAACATCGGCGTCAATGCCGCCAGCCCAATACAAGCCAGCGACAATCCAATTGGACGTCGGGCCTTCGAACTCATCGCTTCCGAGATCAAAATCCCCGCCGCTGCACCAAGCACCGCCGGAGCAAAAGCCGCCGTCGTGTCCACCCAGTCGCGCTCTTCATAAATATCGTTCATGAAGAGAGATTAACTCAGACCGCCAAGCATCCCAAATCAAAAAGAGCGGGGAGTTTTGACAAGCTCACCTCTACCTTATTGAATGCCGCCCATGAGCAACCAATACGCCCTGATTCTTGCCGGAGGAAGTGGAACCCGATTCTGGCCCCTCAGCCGCAACGCCAAGCCCAAGCAACTTCTTAATCTCTTCGACGACACCACTCTTCTCGACCAGACCATCACCCGCCTCCAAGGCCTCATCCCCATCGAGAATATCCTAATCCTCACCAATGCTCTCCAAGAGGAAGAAGTCCGCAAAGTGGCTCACATGCTCCCGGCCGAAAACATCTTCGCCGAGCCCGCCAAACGTGACACCGCCCCCGCCGTCGCCCTCGGTATCGGACTCATCGCCGCCCGCGATCCAAATGCGTCCATGGCCGTCCTTCCCTCCGACCAACTCATCAACGACACCGACGCTTTCCAATCGGTCCTCGGAGACAGCCTCAACATCTCCGCCCAAACCGACGCCCTCGTCACCATCGGCATCAAGCCCACCTGGCCCTGCCCCTCCTACGGCTACATCGAGCGCGGCGGCCCCGCCTCTCTCGACTTCGAGACCAAGCACGAGCCCTTCGAAGTCACCTGCTTCCGCGAAAAACCCAACCCCGAACTCGCCGAACAATTCCTCCGCCAAGGCAACTTCGCTTGGAACGCCGGCATGTTCGTCTGGTCGCTCAAAACCGTCACCGCCGAACTCAAAAAACACACCCCCGAACTCTCCGACTTCATCGACGAACTCAAAGAATCCTCCGATGTCCTAGCCACCGTCGCCGAAAAATTCCCCAAGCTCACCCCCATCTCCATCGACTACGCCCTCATGGAAAAAGCCTCCCGCGTCCTCAACATCGAGGCCACCTTCGACTGGGACGACGTCGGATCCTGGATCTCCATCGCCAAATACCTCCCGACCCAAGGCACCGGAAACCAAACCAACCACGAGATCACCGAGATCGAATCAGAGAACAACATCGTCTTCAACGACCGCAAAGACATCCGCATCGCCCTCCTCGGAGTCGATGACCTCATCGTCGTCCAAACCGAAGACGCCCTCCTCATCGCCAACCGCCACCAAGCCGACGACATCAAAAAACTCAGCGACAAGCTGCCCAAGAATCTCCTATAGTCTCCGTCATCATGAGCCAAAAAACCGAACCCGTCTTCAAACTCCTCCTCTCAATCGGCCTCGTCGGAATCATCATCACCCTCTTCGGCATCTCTGACCGCCGCGACATTCTCGCCCTCGCCGGCGCCATCCTCATTGCATGCTGCGTCAACGCAATCGTACGCTTGGTGAAGTAGCGACCGAAAAATCTAGAGTCTGAAAAATGCACCCCATCCTCGCCATCGACCACGGAGACGCCCGCATCGGAATCGCCGCGACCGATGAATTCGGCATCGGCGCCCACCCCGTCGAGACTATCGACTGCCGCAAGACCGAAATCATCCCGCGCATTCTCGAACTCGTCACTCAGCGAAAAGTGGTAACCGTCGTCCTCGGCCTCCCCCTCCGCATGGATGGATCCGAAGGCACCTCCTCCAAAAAAGTCCGCAAATTCGGCGAGCAACTCCGCAAGCAACTCGCCCCCGTTCCCCTCACCTACTTCGACGAACGCTTCACCACCGTCACCGCCTCCGAAAAACTCCACCAAGCCGGCAAAAACGCCAAAAAGCAAAAGTCCATCATCGACCAAGCCGCCGCCGTGCAAATCCTAACCGAATACCTCGGCTGGTAACACCTCATGCGCCTCAAACTCACCATCGCCTACGACGGCGCCGACTTCGGCGGTTGGCAAGTCCAACTCAATGCCGACTCCATCCAAGAACGTATTGAAAAAGCGATTGCCGAAATCGCCAAGAAAGCCATCCGCCTCCACGGCTCCGGCCGCACCGATGCCGGCGTCCACGCCCTCGGGCAAATCGCCCACTTCGATGCCCCTGACAACCTCACCATGAACCCCTTCAACTGGGTTCCCGCCCTCAACCGCAAACTCCCCCCCGCCATCCGCATCATGGAATGCGAGGAAGTCCCCTCCGACTTCCACGCCCGCTTCTCCGCCCTCTCAAAAACCTACATCTACCACCTCTCCCTCGCGCCCATCCTCCCTCCCTTCCTCGCCAAACGCGCCTGGCATCTCCCCCGCCAACTCAACCCCGATGACCTCCGCGAAGCCCTCTCCTTCTACCAAGGCTCCCACGACTTCCGCGCCTTCGCCGCCAACCGCGGAAACGAAACCGCCGACACCGACTACGTCCGCCAAATCTCCCGCGCCGACTTCGCCGAAATCGAAAATGGCTACCTCCTCACCTTTACCGGCAACGGATTCCTCTACAAAATGGTCCGCCTCCTCACCGGAGCCGCCGTCCAAGCCGCCCAAGGCTACCTCCGCCAAGACGACCTCTACGACCTCGTCAATTCGCCGTCCCCGGACGGAAAAAAATCCCCCCTCAGCGCTCCGCCCGACGGCCTCACCTTACTCAAGGTCGTCTATTAAGACCGCCTGCGCACAAGGAAAATCACCATTCCAGAGCCTGATAAGATTACTTCACGAGTGACTTTCGCACGATAGCCTTGCCACACCGCTTCCTATCGACAAACTCTCCCACCAGTGAGCGAACCCGCCAAAAAGCCCTGGAAACAGCCTCTCATCACGGCCATCCTCGTCGTCCTCGGCTCGGTCGCGATCTTCTTTCCCGCCTGGCTCCCCGCCAGCCCCACCCTCCCCACCGAAGATGGCATCGTCGAGGGGATGCAATTCGCCCTCCTCCTCGCCACCTCTGCCATTTGGTTAGGCGCAGCCCGCCCCGCCGGCCGCATCGGCCCCTACTATCAAATCATGGGCGCCTTCACCCTCGCCGCCGCCCTTGGCGAAGCCGACTCCCTCATCGAAGGCACCACCCATTTCCCGGTCGAGTATTTCTTCATCCCCCTCGGCCTCTTCGTCCTCCTGAAGTTCAAAAAACACCGACGGCACTTCGCCGAGTTTATCGGCGAATTCGTCTCGCACCCTGCGGCCGGATTCTTCGCCTCCGCCTTCATGCTCATCTTCGTTCTCGCCCGCTTCCTCGGCACCCCCCTGCTTTGGAAGGCCTCCCTCGGCGAGAACTACCACCCCGATGTCCCCGACACCGTCGAGGCCTACCTCGAACTCCTCGCCTGCTACCTCCTCCTCGTCGGGACACTCGGACTGTGCCTCGCCTACCGACCTCACGACCCCACCGAATTCGACTAAATGGAAGTCCCGGATCTCATCCTCGGCAACTCGAACAAACGCTTCTCTGGCGTCACCTCGACCATGCTCCAAACTCTCCCCGAGGTGCAATCACGCATGCCCCTCGTCGTTCTTGGAAAACACCACCTCCCCGAAGAAACACCCGTTATCACCTTCCGCGAACTCGTCAAACTCCAAGACAAAACACGCCTCCTCCACGCCCGGCGGAACAACGAAATGATCCAGGCTCTCGCCGCCCGCAAGCTCGGCGCCAAGCTTAAGATCGTCTTCACCTCCACCGCCCAACGCTACCATTCCCGCTTCACCCGCTGGCTCATGGGGCAGATGGATGGCATTATCACGACCTGCTCCGCCGCCGAATTCTACCTCAAGAAAAAGGCCGACGTCGTCATCCCCCACGGCATCGACCTCGATCACTACCAACCGCCCGCCGACAAAAAACAAGCCTGGCAATCCCTCGGCTTCCCCGGCGAATACGGCATCGGAATCTTCGGCCGCGTCCGCCCCCAAAAAGGCATCGACCTCCTCGTCGAGGCTGCCATCCCACTCCTTAAAAAAGACCCAGCTCCCACCATCGTCATCGTCGGAGAAACCACCCCAAAATTCCGCGACTACCAAAACCAGCTCCAGTCAAAAATCGACCAAGCAGGCCTCAGCAAACGCATCATCTTTCACGGCAAACGCCCCGGCTCCGAACTGCCCGCCCTCTTCCAAGGCATGTCCCTCGTCGCCGCCCTCTCCCGCAACGAAGGCTTCGGCCTCACCGTCCTCGAAGCGATGGCCTGCCAATGCGCCGTCCTAGCCTCCCACGCCGGAGCCTGGCAAGACATCATCACCGAAGGCACCCACGGCTCCCTCGTCCCCTGCGATGACCTCAAAGCCACCCGCGAAAAATTAGGCCTCCTCCTAAAAGCAGACCTAACAAAAATGGGCCAAGCCGGTCGCACCCATGTCGAAGAACACTCCACCGTAGCACGAGAGGCTTCCGCCCTCGTCGATTACTACCGAAGTGTCATGCCACTCCATCAAAAGGAGCCATCCCAGAAGTCTTCTCTACCGCCAGGGTTGGGGGATTGAGCGTCTTTTCGGGCATCTCAAGAAAAACGGATTTGACCTGGAAGCCACTCATATGACTGGTGCCACAACGCTTGAGATGCTCTTTGCCCTCACGGTTTTGGCCTTCCTTTTCAGCTTTGCATGGGGCTGTCGCTTACGGGAAAGCACCCGGAAAATGACTGCGGCAGCGAACCAGAAAAGTGTCTTTCGCTTGGGTCTGGAAAACCTCATGAGTCTGTTCGATCAAAGCTATCCAGACCCATCTCAGGAGACGCGTCGGAGCGAATTTTGGCTATGGCTCCCGTCAGAGACCTTCCACTCAATTTTCCTCGTGTCGTGTCCAACCCGACGAAAGAGGCACACCACGAAGTTGGGCGCACCGACCATGCCTTCACAAAACACTCCGTAATCCGACGACGAATGCAAGGAGAGAGGAACCGACCGACTGGAATGGTGCCCGGGTGGAAGAGGTCGCCTTTAAGGAAGGACCCACTCGATCAGACACGGCGACGGATTACGGATGTTGTGAATCGAAGCGGAGCGGAGATGGACACTCCGCAAGAGGGCCCGCAGGGCGAGGAGAAGCCGGAG
>JBLHUR010000018.1:0-50845 GCA_047629805.1 Akkermansiaceae bacterium
CCCCAAACCATCAAACTCTGGGAAGAATCCCCCACCCCCCTCAACCTCCGCTCCAAAAGCCAAACCACCCTCAACCGACTCCACCAAAAAACGAAAGACTGACTCCGCGTCATCCTCTCCAGTCCGGCCGATCGTCCGCAGCGGGCCAAAGGGCCTAAGAGTCGCTTCGAGGACTCCTCGCTGACCCGGCTCCCAACAACACAATTCAAGTAAAATTCCCCGCTTCGAATCAGGTGATTAGTGAAGCCTACATCGCAGTCCAACACCACTACTGAGTCAGTAAAAAGGACGCAAGAACAGCGATCCTCGAAGTCTTCTCCAGGGGCTTCTGCAGCCCACTCAGCGGACCATCCATTTTCACCATCCTAAACCCCAACACTGGCTGCGGTCTCCTGGACCGACTCATCGCAGATGAATATACCTCAAGGAATCTCGCGACCCTCACCCATGACAAAAAAATGGCCCAGCTTGAAAATGCCAAACGATTGTAAAACCACCCCGATTTCCTGAGCAAATTTGATCTCACGAAAAACACCAAAAAATATGCCTGGCATAGAGAATCGGATTCATCTCCGACGAGATCGAGCTCGACGTGGATGCTAAAATAAAGAAGGCCGCCAAAGAACTCTCCGGCGACGCGATCAAGAAAGCTTCCGTGAAACGAGGCTAAGATTTGGGAAGCCGGAGGCTAGCTAAGGGCAAACTCTCCCACCTTCTGCTCAAGACCCTCAACCCAACTCAAATCAAATCATCCTAATTCCCTGAAAATAAATGGTGCGCGCGAGAGGAATCGAACCTCCACAGGGTTGCCCCCACATGAACCTGAATCATGCGCGTCTACCAATTCCGCCACGCGCGCAGCACCGGAAAGAAATCACCCCACCCCCTAATTGGCAACCATATTTCCAATCTCCTGAGATTGTTTTGGAGTTTCCCCCCTCTTTGTGTCTCAGTATGCCCGCATGAAGGTTCTCATTACTGCCGGTCCCACCGTGGAGCCTATCGACCCCGTCCGCTACCTCACTAACCGGTCTTCCGGGAAAATGGGCTACGCTCTCGCCACCGCCGCTGCAAAACGAGGACACTCCGTCCTCCTTATTTCCGGCCCGACTTCTCTCGAAATCCCTGAAGGCGTCGACTACCTCCCCATCGAAAGCGCGGCCGACATGTATCAAGCTGTTGAATCCCAGATCGGCCGCCATGACATCGCAATCTTCGCCGCCGCCGTCGCCGATTACAGCCCCGCACACGTTGCCGATCAAAAGCTCAAAAAATCGGGCGATGAAATGACCCTCACCCTGACCCGGACCAGAGACATTCTCGGATCTGCCCGTGAGATCATGGATTTCAAAGGCACCCTCGTCGGCTTTGCTGCTGAAACGGAAAACGTCGTCGGAAACGCCCGCGCAAAATGCCTTCGTAAACAATGCGACCTCGTCATCGCCAACGACGTCTCACGCCAAGACATCGGCTTCGACTCTCCCGAGAACGAAGTCACCCTCGTCTACCCCGACCGAGATGAAGCCCTTCCACAGGATAGCAAGGAACACCTCGCATTTCATCTCATCGAGATTATCGACGGTCTGAGGCAAATTGATTGAACGCTCCTTTAAAGAGCGTTATCACCCTCCTCAGATAGAGCCTCGCATTCTTCGCCTGATCCTTCATCTTTACCCCGTGACTGAATTAGAAACAGCCGTCCACGCCGCCCAGGAAGCAGGTAAGCTTCTCCGTGCCAATTTCAACAAGCCCAAAGACGTTGATGAAGCACTTCATCACGACCTTAAGCTCGCTCTCGACAAAGAATCCCAAGATCTCATCACCGGGATCATTTTGGAGAAACACCCCGGCCACGCCATTTACGGCGAGGAAGGACTGGCGGGAGATCAGAGCTCCAATCACCAATGGATCGTCGATCCTATCGATGGCACCGTAAACTTTTTCTACAGCATCCCCCACTTCTGTATCTCCATTGCGAAGCGTGTCGATGGCGAGCTCGTCCTCGGTGTCATTTACGACCCCATGGTCAACGAACTCTGGACTGTTGAAAAAGGCAGTCAGCCACACCTCAATGGCAATCCGGTCACCGTGAGTAATCGTGACAAACTTGAGGAATCCATCCTCTTCGTCGGCTGCGGCAAGGACGAGGAAGCCCTCAAAACCGGACTTGAACGATTCAAAAAAGGATCTCTCAAGGCGCGCAAGATGCGCATGATGGGTTCCGCCGCTCTCGGCATGGCCTACATCGCTTGCGGGCGGCTCGACGCCTACGTTGAGTCACGCATTTCTCTCTGGGATATCGCGGCTGGACAGCTTATGGTCGAGGCCACTGGCGGCCGCGTTGACCTCGTCCCGCACGAAAACAATCCTGACGTGTATTCCATCGTGGCCACCAACGGAAAAATCCCCATCGAAGACATCTTATGATTCGCTCAGGTATTGGATACGACGTCCACCAATTCGCCGAAGGCCGCCCGCTTATTTTGGGTGGCGTGGAAATCCCACACACTCACGGACTCGATGGTCACTCCGACGCCGACGTCCTGAGCCACGCGATTGCCGATGCCATCCTAGGCGCACTCGGCCTTCCCGACATTGGGTATTATTTCCCTCCGGGCGAGGCCTCCTGCAAGGATATCTGCTCCCTCCGCATTCTCGAAAAATGCGCCGTGCTTTGCGAAGAGCATGGGTATCAATTAATGAACGTCGATTCCTCGCTCGTCGCGGAAGTTCCTAAAATTCTCCCACACGCTCCCGCGATGAAAGAGAACATCGCAAAGTCACTCGGCCTCACTCCGGGCCAAATCGGGGTCAAAGCCACCACCAATGAAACGATGGGATGGATCGGCCGCCGCGAAGGCATGGCCGCGTATGCGACCGCGATGATCGTAAAAAAAGAGTGGTTAGCCGCGCGCTAAAGTCGCAAGAACGTTCGGAGTGCGAGACTAGGCGCTTTACGGAACTGTCGCTTTCGATGAACCGAACTGTGCGGTGACACTCTATTGAGAAACAGGCGCTTTCACGTCGAAAGCGGAAGCTCGCAAAGCCTCCGCTTCAGCACTCCGAAAGGCACAGCATTCGCCTTACAAAGGAAGATCGTAACTGCGACCGGTCTTGCCTTCCCGCCAGTCCATAAAGGCCTTATTCACCACCGAGTAACCACCCACGGTCGGGTAGTCTCCCGTGAAATACCAATCGCCCGATGACTCGGCAAAGATGGACTTGTGAAGGTTTTCGACGGTCTGATAGATGACTTCAACTTCGCCATGCCAATCGATGTCCTCAGGATAGACGATTGCTGCGATCTCAGCTGAAATTTCTTCGTTACTGAATCCTGCGTAAAGTTTGGTAACGGCGTTTTTACGATTTTCACGAGGCTTCGCCATTTCGAGAACGCAGTCTTGGTAGACCTCTTCGATGAGAGCGGAATTCCCACCGCGCTCCAAAAGGTTGATGGTTGCCTGGAAGGCGATGAACTTCCCCATCTCGGACATATCGATACCGTAGCAATCCGGATAACGAATTTGGGGAGCGGTCGAGCAAATGACAATCTTACCCGGTTTAGTCCGAGCAAGGATCTTAAGAATAGACTGCTTCAAAGTCGTTCCACGAACGATTGAGTCATCGAGCACGACGAGGTTACCACCCACAGGGACGACTCCATAGGAAATGTCATAGACGTGTGAAACGAGCTGATTTCGTCCGCTCTCCTGCGAGATGAAGGTGCGGAGTTTGATATCCTTGTGAGCAATTTTTTCGCCGATCGGCCAGTTGCGCATCACGAGTTCATCCAGTTTTTTCTCGTCCAGCTCTCCCGCCTTAAGGGAAGTGAGTAGATCCTTGTGCACCTCCTTACGTCGATAGAGACGGAGCCCATCCATCAAGCCGTAGTAGGCAGTTTCGGCGGTGTTCGGGACGAAGGAAAAGACCGTGTTCTTGTAATCGTGATCGATCGACTCCACGACCTGATCGACAAGAGCGGCACCCATCGCCTTGCGCTCCGCGTAGATTTCAGGATCGTTTCCGCGTGAAAAGTAAATCCGCTCAAAAGAGCAGGGCTTGAGTTCGACCTTGTCGGCAAAGCGCTCGGAGTGACGATCACCATTATTTTTGATCGTCATCACGGTGCCAGGTTCGAGTTCCTTGACATCTTCCTGCTCCGCTTCAAATACCGTCATGAGCGGCACGCGCTCACTTGCAAAGGCAATGAATTCATCCGTTTCGTAGTAATGGCATGGGCGGATCCCGTGAGGGTCGCGCATCACAAAAAGATCCCCGTTTCCAACCACTCCCGAAATACAATATCCCCCATCCCAGCCCTTGGCGGACTCGGAGACGATGTGAGCGAGATTCAGACGTTCAGAAATCCGACCGGCGGTATCATCCCCATCAATACCCTCTTCATCTCGCAGAGTGTGGTAAATGTCGGTATGAGCCTCATCGAGATGGAAGCCGATTTCCTCCAAAACAGTCTGCGTATCGGTTCCGAAAACCGGGTGCTGACCGCGATCCATCATACGCTCGTTGAGCGCGTTGGTGTTGGTCATGTTGAAGTTCCCCATCACCATCAGGGTTCGCGTTGGCCAGTTGCTTCGACGTAGATAAGGGTGGCAGGAACCATCGTCAAATTGACCCGAGGTTCCATAGCGTAAGTGGCCCATGTAGACATCACCCGCGAAGTCGAATTTTCGACGAAGGTCTTCAGGGTCTTCTTGGTCGACCAAGCCCTTTCGATGGTTCTTTGCGAGCTCCTTCAGCTCAGTCCGGAAGAGCTTTGCCAGCGAATCCTTCTTCGCATCTCGACGCCGAAAAATATAAGGCTGCCCCGGCGGCATGCCGATCTTTGCGCAGCCAATCCCCACCCCGTCCTGTCCTCGGTTGTGTTGCTTTTCCATCAGAAGAAAAAGCTTATTAAAACCCCAAAGGGCCGTTCCGTATTTATCCTGAAAGTAGGCCAAGGGCTTTTTCAGACGAACCACGGCGATGCCGCATTCGTGGGTGAGTTTGTCGCTCATATTGAATTAGAGAACTAGGATTGAACAGCCACATTCACCCCTTCGCCGGATCGGATTTCGCCCAGGACAACTCCCCCTGGTCCAGTTGAACATGCTGTATCAGCATCGCTAGGATCGACGATTGCGACCCAGCCGATGCCCATGTTGAAGGCATTAAATCGATCTTCCGGATCGGAGTGGGCAAGGAGCTTCTGCGCCGGCTCATTCTCCCAATAAGGAATGGTCAAATCAGCACCCATCCCACGTAAGAGACGTTCCAGATTTTCAGGAAGTCCACCGCCTGTGATGTGGGCGAAAGCTCTGGCGCGAAGTCCACCTTTCTTGAAGCCACTGGTGACATCGTCATAGAGACGAGTCGGAGCGAGCATCGACTTAATCTCAGCTTCGTTAAATTCAGATCGGTGCTCCGCGAGAATGCGGCGACACAGACTCCAACCATTCGCGTGAAAACCATCCGAGGCGTATCCCACGAGAACATCGCCCTCTCTAATGGTCTCAGGTTGGATCAAATCTTCCTTCTCCACTGCCCCGATGCAGAACCCGGAGAGTTCAACAACCTCAGGCGGGACAAGACCTGGCATCTCCGCTGTTTCTCCCCCCGCCAAAATACATCCGCAGTCCTCAAGGTAATCGCACATCCCCGAGATGAGCCGCTTGATGCGCTCGGGTTGCAGTTTTTCAATCCCGATGTAATCGAGGAACATGAGCGGATCCCCTCCGGTCGTGATGATGTCATTGACACTCATCGCGACCAGATCCTTTCCGGCTTCGGCCTCCATGCCGTGCTCCAAAAGGAGCTCCAGCTTGGTGCCAACGCCATCACAGCCCGTCACAATGACGGGGTTCTGGTATTCGCTCAAATCGAAGGCCGCTGCAAAGAGACCAAATGAATTGTGAAGTTTCCGCTGCTTCTGAGTCCGAGAGACATCTGCCTTAATCTCGTTCACCAAAGCCGCGGCGGCTCGGGTATCAACTCCTGCTTCTTGGTAAGTGACCTTTTTACCCATGCGCTGGGAAGGTTGTAAGCCCCATGACACGATCGTCACGCCTTTTTCCTCTTCAATTGATCAAGGAAAGCTAGAATTGAATAAATGAGACATTTCTAATGTCTATAGACTCAATGAAAACACTAATTTTCTTCCTCGCTTTGTTCCTTCCGGTTAGGGCTGCTCCCGCTTGGTTTCAAGAGGCGAATGTTCCTAAAAACGCCCCTCTTAAGAAAATCTCACCGACCAAGTTGTCCTATTCCATGACTTGGAACGGTCGCCTCAAGGCAGGTAGCTTTGACATCCTCTTCGGAGAAAAAGATCCCCGCTATCCGAAACACTTCATCGTCCGCTCCCACGGCGGCAGCACTGGCTGGGCCCACGCCCTCTTCCCCTATCAGTTCAATTACACCAGCTTCCTGAACCCCAAAACAATGAGGCCCATCATGTTCGTCGGCACCGAGAAGGAGCGGAAAGAAGTCGATGTCCTAAGCTTCCGCTTCACCTCAAAAGGAGTCACCGGAACCGAAAAAGACACCGAAGACGGCGTCACCAAAACGAAGAACAAAAGCTTCGCCTACCCTCACTCGCTCGATCTCTTCAGCGGCCTCTTGCAGATCCGCAGCATGCCTTTAAAAAATGGCGACACCGTCGTCATGCCCTTCCATCCCATCGCAACTCCCTACCTTGCCAAGATCAAGGTCCTAAGCCGGGAAACCCACATGGGCCGCGCGTGCATCAAGCTCGACATCGGCCTGCAGAAAATCGACAAGGATTTATCTCTCAAGCACTACACCAAGCTCAAAACAGCCACCGTCTGGCTCTCAGACGACGCCTGGCGCGTCCCCGTCGAGATCAACGCTAAGGTCTTCGTCGGCCACGTTCGCGTCTTCCTGACGAAGCATGAGAATCTCTAGGGGTCTGTCGGACTTGTCCAATCCGGCAAATTCATTTTATCATTTGGATCAAATCGCACTGACTTCTCTGCGAGTATTCCAAGACACTCAGGTCAGTCACCACGATTTCCTCTCAAATTCTAAAACATTTTACTCGAATCGTCCTAAGTCTGACAAACTCCTAGGCCATACTTTCCCGAACGGGAATCGAAAGTTGAGCCTTTGACTCCCGCCACTCCGACTCGGTTTCAGTTCCCGTCAAAGCAAAACGCCACAATCACACCAAAGAAAACCGCAACGAAGGCCAGCCCCACCAAAACAGAGACTCCGAGCCCATCCTTCGACTTTGAGTCTTCTTTCGAATTTCCCTTCGAAGTCCGAACCCCTTTTTCAAACTGCGGATCCAGCGAAGCCCCACCCCCAATCGCGACAAAAAAAACAGCCGCCCCCCTTTCGGAAGCCGGCTGTTGTGAATTTTTTTAAGCAAGCAGGATTTTACTCCGCAGCCTCTTCAACAGTGTCCTCGATATCCGCGTCATCGACGAGGTTCTCGAGGTCAACCCACTCGATGTATGCCATCGGTGCGGAGTCACTGATCCGTGGTCCAAGCTTCGTGATGCGGCAAAAGCCACCGGGGCGATCGCCCACGACAGGTGCCACGTCATCAAAGAGACGCTTTACGCTCTTGGCTTGACGGAGGAAACGGAAAGCCATGCGGCGGGCATGCACTCCATCTTCCTTCTTGGTCAAGGTAATCAGCTTTTCCGCGATCGGGCGGAGAGCCTTGGCCTTGGCCACGGTGGTGCGAATGCGACCGTGCTCGATGAGAGCGCAGGCTTGGTTGGCAAGCAGAGAACGGCGGTGGCCATCTTTGCGCTGGAGTCGGACAGTTTTCTTACGATGTCTCATCAGTTTGTTTCTTTCTTAAAGTGTAGGTTAATTAGCGACCAATTACTGGTCGAGGTTTTGAGCGATGAGATCAGCAAGACCAACGGGAGCTTCTTCTTCCACACCGAGGCGAGGAGCAGCAGGAGCGCCGAGAGCAGGTCCGGTGAGCAGTGACGGATCAAGATTCATACCGAGGCCAAGTCCAAGCTCTTGGAGCTTGTCCTTAATCTCGTTGAGAGATTTCTTACCAAAGTTGCGATACTTGAGCATCTCAGCTTCGGTCTTAAGCGCAAGCTGACCCACGGAGGTAATATTTGCGTTGTTGAGGCAGTTGGCAGCACGAACAGAAAGTTCGATCTCATTGACGCTCATGTTGAGGAGCTTCTTAAGAGCGGCATTTTCTTCAGACTGCTCGGCAGGTGCCTCTTCGAAGCCAACCGCATCGTCGTCATAGTTGACGAAGACATCGAGGTGGTGACGGAGAATGGCGGAAGCCTGGAGGAGAGCATCGTGTGGCTCGATACGACCGTCGGTCCAGATATCGAGGATCACTTTGTCGAAGTCAGTCATCTGCCCGACACGAGTCGCACCGACAGAATACTTAACCCGGGAAACCGGTGAGAAAATGGAATCGATTGCGATGACGCCGATTGGGGCACCTTCACGCTTGTTCTCGTCGCCGGTTTTGAAACCACGTCCAACTTGAATTTCGATCTCTGCATCAAACTTCACCTTCTTATCGAGGGTGCAGATGATTTGGTCCTTATTGACAACCTCGTAGATATTGTCTTCCTGAATGTCACCGGCCGTGATCACGCCGGCCTTTTCAACCTTGAGGCTGAGAACGCGGGGCTCCTTGGCATGGGCGATGAACTTCACCTTCTTGAGGTTCAGGACGATGTCGGTGACATCTTCAATGACCCCGGGAAGAGTCGCGAATTCGTGCTGAACTCCGGCGATACGCACGGAAGTGATAGCGGCGCCTTCCAATGAGGAGAGGAGCACCCGGCGGAGAGAGTTGCCGATGGTGTGACCGAATCCCTGCACGAATGGCTCGGCCGTAAATTGGGCATAAGTTTCGGTGGCGGTGTCCTCGTTTTTGACAAGGCGGTTAGGGAGTTCGAAGCGGTTCAATTTGACCGGTCCTTCTTTCTCTTCAACTTCAGTAGTTTCTTCTGACATGGTATTGTTTGGTTGCCGGGTTTCCCTCTCGCGAGCGGGAGGCCCATTCGGACGACCACAGAGGACCTACGGCGGTTTCAAAAACTCGCGGGCGCGGAAAAGACCAGTAACAGCCGCCCGATGCAATCCTTTTTTCTTTCGTGCTCCGAAAGAATTCCAGTTTTCGCCCGATTTAGAGGTGAATTTCCCAAAAGCTGGATTATGTAAACCGTGAACCTGAGATTTATGATGAAGTCCCGCAAAAACCTGACCCGCTTCACCTATGAGACAGCCGCCTTCGAAGGATGGCGACTCTGTATCAGCCGGGCTGGCACCACTTTCACCAAGTATTTCTCTGACAAACGATATGGGAGTGAAAGAAAATCGCTCGCTGCTGCTGATCTATCGAAGAACAAACTACTGAATCTGGTCGACAACTCACGTCGCGTGAATGGTAAGCTCAGCGAAACCACCATCGAAAAAGGACAGTTGATGCTCAAGGACTCCTGATTTCGTCCTCATGGCCACTTCATCTTCCCGCGTGATCCATTGGTTCCGACGCGACCTCCGCCTCACCGATAATACAGCCCTCCTCGCAGCACTCAGCGATTCCGATGAGATCGTCCCCGTCTATATTCTAAGCGATTGGAAGAAAAACCATCTCTGGACCGGAGAAAAGAGACAGAAATTTCTCTCCGAATGCCTTGTCTCGCTCTCCGCAAACCTCGACCACCTCGGCGGAGCGTTGATCATCCGACAAGGAAATGCCGTCACCGAATTGCTCCAACTCGTCCAAGAAACGGACGCGGAGGCGATTTATCTCAATGAAGACGTCGATCCCTTCGGCCAGGAAATCGAAGCGCAGCTCAAAAAAGCATCCCCCGTCCCGGTCCATACTTACCAAGACGCAGCCCTTCATCCGGTTAACGAGGTTCTCAAAGGAGACGGCACCCCTTATCGCGTATACACCCCCTTCTCGAAGCGATGGCTTCCGCTTGATAAAAAGAAACCGACCGGCAGACCAAAGTCCCTCAAAACGCCAAAAGGGATCACCTCTCTCTCCCTTCCTTCGCTCGAAACCTGGGAGATCGATGCCAGCAACTGCGAAACCGTCCCCGGTGGCGAAAAAGCAGCCCGCCAACGGATGAAGGAGGCATTATCAAAGAGAGTCACCCACTACAACGACACCCGCGATATCCCCTCCGTCCCCGGAACGAGCCGACTTTCCCAAGACCTCCGCTGGGGCACCCTCTCGATTCGTGAACTCTACCAAAAAGCTCTCCAATGCGGCTCGGAACAATACCTTAAGGAGCTGGCTTGGCGGGAATTTTATTTTCAAATCCTCCATCATTTCCCGGAAGTCCTCTCACTCGAGTTTAATGCTGATTGGCGCGGCCTTCCTTGGGACGAGCCAGGCGAGCAATTCGACGCTTGGAAAAACGGGCAGACCGGCTTCCCCATTGTCGACGCCGGGATCCGGGAACTTTTAAAAACCGGCTTCATGCACAATCGCGTCCGCATGATCGTCGCGATGTTTCTCACCAAAGACCTTCATCTCGACTGGCGCCTTGGCGAACAATTCTTTGCCCAACATCTCCTCGACGGAGAGATCGCTTCAAACAACGGAGGCTGGCAATGGAGTGCCGGCACCGGAGCCGACGCAGCCCCCTATTTCCGTATCCAGAATCCTTGGTCCCAGACCAAACGCTTCGACTCCGAAGGCGAATATATCAAACGCTGGGTCCCCGAGCTTTCCGAAACCGACCCCAAGCTCTTTCTCGCCCCACCGGAAGACGGCCAAGCCATCGCGTCAGGTTATCCCAGCCCCATCGTCGACCACAGCGACGAAAGAAAGCGCACCCTCGTCATCTTCAAACAACACCGCGAAGAGCAGCGTTAGGCTACTCTTCCTTCAAGCCTTCAAGCACTTCCTTTAATTCCTTCGATGGAATCGCAAAGGCCTCCACTCTGTTCACTACCGCGATGTTCAGCCCTACGAACTTCCCATCGAGAGTGAAAACCGGCCCACCTACCATCCAGCGGTCCAGCATCGAATCGTGTTGAATCACCATCGGAAATCCGCTTCGCCGAGCAGAGATTTTTTTCGGACCTCCGCTCAACTGCACGTTCCGGTCCGCGCTGGCCTCATAGACTTTATGACGAGCCATCAGCTCGACCTCGAACTCCAGCGTCTCCTCTCCCCGCCCCACCTTGAGCTTGATCACATCTCCCGGCGACTTCGCGCTCAGATACTCGATAAATCCGTCCTGATCCTTGATCAAGTTACCATCGACTTGTAAAAGCTGATCTCCCTTTTTGACACCAGCCTTCGCCGCGCCAGACTTCTCACTCACCTCACCCACCAAGAGGCTCTCATCCTTCGCTTCCAAGGCCACCCCCAGCACCGCTGGACTGCCTCCAGGAATTTCACGCTTATTCGCGCTCACGATCCCCGGACGGGGCCTGCGAAAACGCCTCTCCGTCGCCCCGTTAGAAACAATCCAGGTCCCATGGCTCAGATCAACCGGTGAACTAAAATCAACCGCCCGCAGACCTTCCGCTTCGATCTTCACCAAAGCCACGTCCCAAACATCGTCCCGAGCCAAGAGCTTGGGACTACGATACTTTTTCGTCCCCACACGCACGATGTAATCCTTCACCTCCTCTAATTCACTCAACTTCGTCAGGATCAATCCATCCGCACTCACCACCGTGCCATAGAGAAACTGCCGCGAATCTTCATTGTTATAGAAAACAGCGCTGCTTTCCTGCAATGAAACCTGAACCGGAGCGAGGGCCTGTTGCATCAACGGGCCGTTCTTCCTCTTCTCCGATGGCAGCGAGTTTGCCGACAGCGGCAGTGCCACCATTAATATGAGCGCTAAAATCTTCATGGTCGTTCTCCTAGCTTTAAAGTTTCTTCCTTCGTCTCATCACCGCTGATCCACTTCAGCTTCAGTTGCTCCCCAACTCCCAACTCGGCCAGCTTCTCAGCAATTACCTCCTCGGTCGCTTCCTCTCCCGCAATCTCGATAATGCGGTCCCCCACCTTCAGCCCCGCCTTTTCAGCGACCCCTTCCGGCCAAACCCCCGAAACCATCAGCCCACCCTCATCCGCTTTTTCGGTAATGAGCCCCAAAAAACCACTCCCCGGCTCCACCTTTTTTGCAAAGCCACCTTCTCCAATGAAATCTCCATTTTTGAGTTCATCCCAGTGATTCTGAAACTCCCGAATGGGCACATGCATACTCTCCTCCTTGGAAGCTCCGACCCGGCTGTGAATCCCAATTAACTCGCCATTCATATTAAACAAAGGACCGCCCGAGTCCCCCCCAATTAACAAGCAGTCAGATTGGATCGTCGAATTGGCCTGCCGGACCAGCCGTCCTACCCGCACGTTAATCCCACGCTCTTTATCAAAACCACCTGAGTGTCCAAGCGCAAAAACCCAATCTCCGAGCTTCGTGGAATCTTCCAAATCAACTTCGACAAAAGGAAAGGGGCCATCATCGACAATCTGAAGCATCGCCGAGTCCGTCTCAGAATTTAGCCCCAGAGAGACCCCATTAAACTCCCGGCCGTCCTCCATGATGACCGTGATCTCCTCATCGACCTTTCCCGTGACGTGAGCCGCCGTCAAAACAAGTCCATCTTCGCTGATAATCACCGCACTCCCCGAACCACCTCCCATCTGCAAACAAACCGTCGCAACCCGGGCCCTCTCCAAATTCGCCTGAAGAGACTCTTGAATTTCACGCAAATCATCAAGACTCTGCGGCGCCTCCTTGTCATTCCAGATTGGCCGGTCGGCCTGCCCCACCAACGGAAGCATAAAAAGCGCGAAACCCGCGAATTCCCTTAATCTCATTGTGTCATCTTAAATCCGCATCGGCAGGATGGCAATCGACAAAGAAAGATTCCACTCAATCGGACCTTTTTTAAAAAAATAAAGGCCCGGCCAACGCTCCCAGGAACCCCCGAACCTGTATAGGATGAACAGCTAGCCGGACCTCAAAATAAAATTGAACGTTCCGATGACCCTTAAATGCAACTAATTCACATTTATTACAAGAAAAAAATAATTTACCGCCATATCGCTCACATTTATTGAAGATAATCCGGGACATCACTCTTTTGGCTACTTGGAGGTGTCGTCACCGATGCAAATGAAATCACGCCCCCCACCCCCGGTGCATGAGGTGCCTCCAACAAAGCATACCCTTCGGCGTCCGGAAAAACGTAAACCCGCTTGCGCTCCGCAATCCAGCGCCCGGCCCATCCCAATAAAATTGCCGGAATCGCCACCCCCAGAACAATCACGGTATAGTAAATCCTTGGCTTCGCCTTCAGTTTATCCCAAGCTCCCGACTTCTCTGACAAAATATATCGAGTCTTAGGTAAAATAAAGGGAATGCTCGTCGCAATACTCCCGCCCCCTCTCGCCACCACCTTCTCCAGCCGGTAAAGACCAATGGAGAGCTTAATCGAAAAGCTCTCCAACTGGGACGACGGGTCAGATTTCTCCAAAGCCTCTTCCACGGCCATTCGCAGCACCTTCTCCCGCTCATCTTGGCTCACCGACTCCGTCACCCGTTCGGAAAAAGCCAGCTGCGACTTCTCCGGCATTCCTAAAAAATAAAAGACCACCGCCACCGTTTTATCCTGGTCGATGAATGATCTCACCACCCCGCCGATCGACTCACTCGGCGGCACCTCCTGCAGCGCATCGAAGAGATACACATAGAGATCAATATCAGTATCTCGCGCATGGTATTTGAAAAACCCCTCCCGATCTCGAAACTCCTGCGTCGTCAATAAGTGCTGGGGATCATTCAGAAAGCCCCTCGCCATCTCATCGAAATACGAGGCCAAAAACTGATCTCCAATCCGAGTCGACCACTCCTCGGGCTCCGGATCCTCCTCCGGCAAATCTCTCACTGCCGGATCCAACTCAATCGGATCGTCATTGTCCGACTCCAAATACTTTAGAG
Organism: Akkermansiaceae bacterium; assembly: GCA_047629805.1. GTDB lineage: Bacteria > Verrucomicrobiota > Verrucomicrobiia > Verrucomicrobiales > Akkermansiaceae > SW10. Next base: position 13,938 of record JBLHUR010000018.1, read on the forward strand.
CGATGATTCCCAACAAACTGGAACCCGGCACCAATTCACCTGACTCCAGTGCCTCCAAATCTTCCTCATCCCACTGCGGCAAAATCAACTCAAATTCAAATTCCACTTCATCAAAGTCCAACTCCTGCCCCTGAAAAAACGTGAAAATCCCCAGGATCCAGAATACCATCACTCCTCTCATCTTCATTCCTTAACCTCCTCCTCAGCCTTGCTCGGCTGATTTCCCTCTCGGATCCGCTGCAAAAGCTCCCCCACCTTCTTAGGATTCTGCCCGCTCTCCTCGAAAATCGAATCAGGATCCCTCTTCACCCGCTTCCATCCCTTAAGTAGCGATCCTTCCAGCTTTTGTACCACCGTGGTCAAGGCCTCCAGATAATCCCCCTGAATGAAGGCAGGATGTCCCGCTGACAAAGCCGCAAATGTCGTATCCTCATCAAGATAGGGCATCAGCGCATAGCCAAAGGAAATCCCCGCACTCTTCGAATTCACATCCACCAAGATCAAAATACCATTCTCGTTCGGTCGCTCCGAATCAACGTCCACATACGACGCACGGTTTAACATCCAAAGCCCATACTGCCGCAAACTCTGCAACTCCTCGAATGCCCCCAAATAAATCGAAACAAATAACTGCGGAAACTTCGTCTCAAATCGCGCCAATACCTTCCGCACTGGCTCCCGCTCCTTCATCCGCAACACCCCCGCCGCATCCGTGAACTTATTTAAATTCACATCCTCCGCCCCAAAAAGCTCATCGGCATGCCACATCGTAAATCCACAGTGCGGGCAGGAACCTGCCGCACGGTGAATACTTTGCACACATCTGGGACACTTCATATCACTCCTTAACGGGGGTGAACTAAACGGATTTCACCAGCTCAACCAAGATTTATTCTCGAAACAAAACCTCCGGCATCATGCTTTCAATAAAAAAGTGATCCCTCCCTCCTCTCCCGCCATCAAACCACAACTTGCCACCACCTCTTCCTCCTATCTCGTAGTCGTGTAAGCCCCCACAGGAATCCCGAACGACAAGCTGAGCCAAAAGGCCCCTAGCTCGAAGACATACGGCACATACTGAACGCGAAATCAGGAGCCCTTCGCCATCGCGTGGGGCTAGGCCCTTTAGGCGACAGGAAAGACTCAGCTCCAATTCATCGATTTTGGGATTACTTCTTCACCTGATCAGAGAGCCACATCACAAACTTGGGATCAGAAAAGAGCACCCGCCCCGCTCCGTGCCCCTCGTTCTCAAGAACGATCACCCCGGCTTTTTTCCTCCAGCCTTCTCGATCACCTTCATTTACAAAGCGCACAGGCCTCACTCCCCAATCGAATCCTTAAGATCCTTCAAAACAGCCGGATCCAAATCGAGTAGGTTTCCCTCATTCGGAAACTCCCCGTTCTTCACATCCGCAATGAACTCCCCAAAGGCCGAAACCCGCTCCTCCTGCAATCTTCGATACTCGCCCGCAAAGTCACGATACGCCTTCGCGTGACGAGGCAAACGTTCATCGTAGTCGCCGAGGATATCGTCCGAAAAAAGAAACTGAGTGTCGCAGCCCGACCCCGACCCCAACGACATCAACAACATCGTCGTTTTTCCACAAAGCCACGTCGCCAGTTGATGAGGAACACATTCGATCTCGGCAGCATAAGCCCCCGCATTCTCCAAATCCTTCATCTTCTGATAAAGCCCCTTCGCCTCCTCCGCCGTCTTGCCGATGCCACGGTAGTTCGTCCACGTGACATGCCTCGGCACCAAGCCCAAATGCCCTACCACCGGAATCCCCTCCCGCGCCATCGCCTCAATGATGAAGGGACTGGCCGAACAATAAACCGAGCTCGCCCCCATCTCCAGTGCATGAAAGCCAACCCGGATCGCCTCCTCTTGCGAAGCCAAACCATGCGGAGTCGCACCCGACAAAAAACTCCCCGGTGCCGCCTCCACCAACCCCGGTAAACGCGCCTGCGATTCCGGCGAATCAAAACTACAGCTCAGCAAATCCACCCCCGCCTGCTCAGCCGCCGCCGCCTCCTCTGGCGACTTCACATGAACATGAGAAAGGCAACGCTTCCCCTTCAGCTTCCTCAAATCATAAACAGTGTATCTCTTCCGTGGTCGAATCATTCTTATTCGACTGTAACAGGACCGTCAACTGGGACCGAAAATTGCTCAAGACACCACCCCCCCCCCTCTGACTTCTAATTTTAAGGTGCTTCCGATGGCGTCCCGGGAATTCTGGACTTCAACTTCAGTGACTTTGTCGTGACCTCGCCATGAGCGGTTGATTTCGCTGTCATCGACTCCATCAACGTGGTTTTAAATCCGAACCACACTTCCACGACTTCGAGCAGACATTGGAAGAGAAAGGAGTTGTCGCGGAAGAGTTCAACGCTCATCTGAGTAGAGAGGAAGGTGCCAAAGTAAAACAGGTCGGAAATTTTGTCGGCACCATCCCTTTAAAAAAAACCTGATCCCGAGGGCATCAATGAATCACCTTCATGAGCAGCTTTGCAAAATTAACATTATGAATCTTAAAACTAAAATCAAACTTGGCTCCGCCATCTCGCTGGTCATCCTTCTCGCCGTCTTCATCGGAATGAACATGCAGCCCGTCGAGGTGGACTTCCTCATCGCCAAAGTCGAGATTCGACGCTCCCTCATGATTCTCATCACCTTTCTGATCGGCCTCTTTTCCGGCTGGGCACTCCACTCAGCCTTCGCCCACAAAAGGAACAAAAACAAAGCCCTTTAGCAGGATGAACTCGCTGAGAAGCTGTCAAATTTGTGGCAAGAAATCCCATCATCCGAAGCTCGTTGCCGGAGCCACCATCAGCCCTTCTCATCGTCTCGAATCATCATGATGAGCCAGAATCGCCAGGCCGCGAAGGACCGTGTCCGCTCCGACCACGACGATCAGATCAATCACTCGAAACTTGATCCCGCCGCTGGATCTAAGGCCTGAGATCGTCAATTTCTCCTTTTGGAAAAGCACCTGCAACGCCACCAACCATCTCCCGATCTCAAAGACGAGACCGGCGTCTTAAAAAAAGTCCCCCTTAAAAACTATGAAAATTGGAATCCTCTCTAGAAACAAAAACCTCTACTCAACCCGCCGCATGGTGGAAGCAGCTCTGGAACGTGGCCACGAAGTCGATGTCATCGACTATCCCCGCTGCTATATGAACATCACCTCCACGAACCCTTCCATCTTTATCGGCGATCAAGAGCTCAACGACTACGACGCCATCATCCCTCGCATCGGAGCCTCGCAAACCTTCTTCGGCACCGCCGTCGTCCGTCAATTCGAAATGATGGGTACCTACTCCATCAACGAGTCCGTCGCAATTTCCCGATCCCGCGACAAACTGCGCTCCCTTCAACTCCTTTCCCGCAGAGGCGTCGGCCTCCCCGTCACGACCTTCGCCCACGACACCAAAGCCACCGGTGCCCTCATCAAGTCCTGCGGCGGCGCACCCGTCGTCATTAAATTACTAGAAGGCACTCAAGGCGTGGGCGTCGTCCTTGCCGAGACCAAAAAGGCAGCCGAGTCCGTCATTGAAGCCTTCCGTGGTCTCAATGCAAACATCCTCGTCCAGCAATTTGTCAAAGAAGCTGGTGGAGCTGATATCCGCTGCTTCGTTGTCGGTGGAAAAGTAGTCGCGGCCATGAAACGGCAAGGTGGCGAAGGAGAATTCCGCTCCAACCTTCATCGTGGTGGCAATGCAACCCTCGTGAAAATCACCCCGAAAGAACGGGCCACCGCAACCCAGGCCGCGAAAATCATGGGCCTCAACGTCGCCGGGGTCGATCTACTCCGCGCCAACGCCGGACCAGTTGTCATGGAGGTAAACTCCTCACCTGGTTTGGAAGGCATCGAAAACGCCACCAAAAAAGATGTCGCGGGCACCATTATCCAATTCATCGAAAATAACGCCGCCACCAGCACCACCAAAACTCGCGGAAAAGGTTAAATGACTACGACAAGAAAGAAGCGCGAAAGCTTCAAAATCCAGGGGCACACCGTTGCCCCTGGAACACAGGAGGTGATCAATCTCCCCGTTGGCGTCTTCACGAACCACACCCCGGTAGACCTCTCGGTCGTCGTCGTTCACGGACGTCGCCCCGGCCCCACCCTCCTCGTGACGGCCTGCGTCCATGGCGATGAAATCAACGGCTCCGAAATCATTCGCCGACTGCTAAAAACGAGTTCTCTCAAGGGCTTGCGCGGTACCTTGCTCGCCGTGCCCATTCTTAATGTGCCCGCGTTCCTCAATCGCTCGCGCTACCTCCCGGACCGTCGCGATCTCAATCGCCTCTTCCCTGGATCCTCCACTGGTTCCCTCGGTTCGCGACTCGCCCGGGTCGTCAGCGAAGAACTCATTCCCCGCTGCGATGCCGTGGTTGACCTCCACACTGGAGCCGTCAACCGCGCTAACCTCCCCCAAGTCCGCGTCACCTCGGGCGATGAATCATCGCTCGAACTCGCCCGCGTTTTCCACGCCCCCGTCATCCTCCAGGCTCCACTGCGTCCCAATGCCTTCCGCACCCTTTGCCGTGACAATGGCAAGCCCATGATCCTCTTTGAAAGCGGCGAAGCACTCCGGCTCGACACCCCCTCCATCCGCCATGGTCTCCAGGGGATTCTCGGCATCATGCGGCACCTCGATCTCCTCCCGAAAAAAAAGAACCCTCCAAAGCAGCAACTTAAGTCGGTCATTTGTAAAAAGAGCTATTGGGAAAGAGCACCGATCGGAGGTCTCTTCACGCCCCTCATTCCTCTCGGCATCACGGTAGAGACAGGAGCCACCCTCGGCTTCGTGGCCGATCCCTTCGGAGGGGATGAACACCCCGTCGTCGCCAGCCACCAAGGCGTCGTCATTGGACGGACCAATGAAGGCCTCGCGGATGAAGGCGATGCTCTTTTCCACATCGCCCTCTTCAGCGATCTCGATCGCGTTCGTGATCAAATTTCCCAGTCCAACCAAGCCCTTCCGGACACCGATCCCGATCTCGATGATCACCCCGTCCCCTACGATCCCTTCACCGAGGAGACCTCCCCTTCAGAGGACTAAAAGACCGAAAGTGAGTACCAGACTCTTCACACAATGACTGGGTCCTCCTCGTTGTCCCCGAAGAACCCTTTCTTCCGGAAGTAGCGATAATTCACGCGATCTCCCACTTATAGGGTGCCTTGGAAATTTTTTCGTTTCCACCGGGGACAAGGTGGATGACGTCCTCGATCCGGACGCCCCCGAGTCCCAGATAGTAGAGTCCCGGCTCTACCGTGACGACCTGGCCTTTCTTGAATTTCCAAGGAACCGCAGCCCGGATGATTGGACTCTCGTGAACCTCGAGTCCGATCCCATGACCGAGCGCGTGGAAGAAACCCTTCGGGGTCTTACTGTCTCTCACCGTCTCGTAGCCCTCCTTGTCGAAGAAGGCCTGCACCGCGTCGTGGACCTTGCCCCCCACCTGACCGGGCTTGATCATGCTGATTGCCAAGTCGTGACCTCGCTTCACGGTGCGCACCAGTCGCCTTTGCGCGTCGCTGGCCTTCCCTTTGAGAAAAGTCCGCGTCATGTCGCCCCAGTAACCGTCTTCCGGCCGCCGTGGAAAGATGTCCACGATGATGAGCTCGTTCGCCATGATTGGTCCATGGCCGGGGGAATGGTTGTCGCAGACTTGGTCACCGCAGGAGGCGACGGTGTTTAGTGCCACCGCACCTTCCTCCAAGGCGGCATGGCTGATCAACTCTCGCAGTCGCTCGGAGGTCAGGACCTTGCCCTGGTGGACGAGTTTCCCGCCGCTAATCTTCGATTCGGCTAGCGTCTTTGCCACCACGCGGAAGCCAGCCGCACTGGCTCGATTGCCCTTGCGCAGGGCTGCGATCTCGGTGGCGGTCTTTATTTCACGTTTGGGGAACAAGCTGTCGTTCTTGTCGATCTCGAGTTTGAGCCCGGCCTCTTGGAGCTCGGCAGCAAGGCCAGCTGGGAAGCGGGCTCCGATCCGGAATGAGGGAATCCGGTAAAGCTTCGCCAAATGCCTCACCACTTGACAAGTGTCGGGCTGCTGTCCCTCCGGCAGCTTGAAGCGCTTGGCCGCGCCTTCGTTGAGATCTTGCAGTAGCAGGATCTCGTCGAAGCCTGACTCGGCGACCATCCTTCCGTATTCCGAGGCGGGCGAAACTCCATACTTCTTTCGGCCCACCGAGAAGGCGAGATAGGGATCGATGGCATTGAAGCTACTAAAATATAGCATATCAGGGTCACTCGAATCTGCGTGAAACAGGATCGATTGCGGGCGGTTCTTCGAGACGCTGGAGTTACTCTGGATCATAATTTATGTTCGGATTGTCTATCTGAGAGTTGGGGGCGGGTCCAGAAGCGAAGGTTCAGACTTACGGCGGTCCAGCATCAGGATCTGGCAATCCTTCTCGCCCTCTGGGCAGCCCGCGCAGATCTCCCCGCCATCGCGGATTTCGCGGGAATACCGGGGGACGAATGGCGCATCGTGAAATCGCTTACGGGCTCTCGATCTCGACAATCGCTTCGGCAAAGGCCTTGCCAATGAGCGCCATCGTCTTAGCGCAGCCGAGGTAGTGGTAGCCGGCATTGGAGGCTCCCCGTTTCCAGAGCGCCTCATCTTCCGGGGTGATCAGCATGGCACGAAACTCTTTCAGGTAGGCCTGCTGTTGTTCTGGGCTCATGGAGCTGTCACGATTCGGGTGGTCCTCGTGTTTCGAGCGCAGGAAGTAGCCCATCTGGCGCACCTTTCCCTGCTTCGCCTCGATCTCACCGAGCGGCTCGTCCCAGTAGGGAGCTGTCTCTACCGCGACGACCTTACCTTTGAACTCGGGCATCGCGGACGGGGCAGCCATCGCCTTCCGGAAATAATTGGGCTTTTTCTGAAGTCCGCCCACCCCCATCACGCCGATCACAAAGGGCATCTCCGGGGCCGACAGATCCTTGCGAACGTCGCGAATGAAGTGACTCATCAGCTCGGAGTAGAGGTCGAAACGCCCCGGTTTATCAGGCCCCCGGTAGGTTTGGCCATCGACCATGTCATTCCAGCCCTGAAACCAGGCAAAGCCCGCCACCTCAGAGCCCTGAGCAGGATCGTAGTCCGGATAGACGCGCTTGGGGTCGGCCAGCACTTTCTTTATGTGCTCGATCATGAGCCGATAATAGACTCCGGACCGATCTTGTCGCCGAGCTCCGCCAGATCGCGACCATATCTCGACCCGTATCCAGCCGTCAGTTTACCAAATCCCTCGCCGTTGCTCTCTTTGGCTCCGGTGAAATAGGAGATCCATACATCGTCACAGACGCGCGGCTTTCCAGCGGGCCCGCGCATCTCTTTGAGCAGGGCCGCAGTGGCCGGGTCATCGCCGAGGTAGTCGAAGGTTCCGATCTTGGCCTGCCCCTCCATGTTTGACTGCCCTGCCAGGATATAGACCTTGAGCGGCGTCGCTTCAGCCGTTGTTGCCTTGAAGGCGAATCCGGCGAGCGCTAGGACAGCCAAGGTTAGATTGGTCTTAATTCTGGGCATGATTTTTTTAGCGAGGGAGTTGGCGAATGGATCGATTCACGTGAGTCGTTGGGTTATTGTTAAACTCGATCCAAGCCACCTTTAAAATCGGCAAACTCATCTGTTTCGACACCCAGTCTTTTCAGGATAGTGACGAAGAGGTGGGCCAGCGGAACCTCTTCATGCGCATCATTGCTCTGCCATCCCGCAGCATCGGAGACACTTCCAGCTCCAATGTGGTTGTCTTCATTTCCCATCCCAAATTTGAGGTAACGGCCATTTTTGAAGCCCAAGTTTTCACCCCCAGCAGAAATGATCGGATAATTTTGGGAGAGGTGATAGCTACTTGAGGCAGAGCCGTGCATTGCGAAGGTATTGTCGAGCATCGTGCCGTTGCCATTTGGCTCGCGAGTGTCCTTTAACTTTTGAACGAAGCGCCCAAACTCTTCTGCCTGAAAGCGGTTATAAGTGCCGAGGTTTCTCCAACCATTGGGCTTTTTGACGTCGTGAGTTAAGCTGTGGGCATTGTTGAGACCAACCGCTCTTGCCAGGAGGTCCTGAGGCCCACCCGTGTTTTCCCGGCCCATCATGTAGGTTGCCACGCGGGTGGAATCACTCAAGAAAGCGAGGTAGATCAGTTCATAAATTGTCTGAATATAGGCTCTGCTGTCGCGGACGGTCACATCAAGATTTAAGTGCCCGGAATCAACTTTCGGTAGTGGGGCATCAATCCACTGTTCGGCTTTCAGCAGCTTAATCTCGGTATCCCGGACCGCATCGAGATACTGTTCAAGGGTCTGCCGATCGTGGCTGGAAAGTCTCTTATTTAAAGAACCGACATTGGCAATGAGGAGGTCCAGCGAACTCTTGCTTCGTGCCAGCTTGTCTCGCGTAACTTTTCCCCCGGTCACGAAAAGCATGTCGAAAATCTGCTTCGGCCGATTCAGCGACGGGATGGGCCGACCCTGGTGGTCGAAGGAAGACGTATGAGTGGCGCGCGGGGCTCCCGTCCCGGCATTCGTCGACATGACCAAAGAGGCATGACGAGTCTGGTCGCCGGCATAAGCAGCAAGAATTTGATCGAGGGACACCGAATTTTTGTAGGGCCCGTGACTCCCGGTATCAGCAGCAGTGAGATACTGGTCGGCATTCGCATGGCCAATCACTTTCCGAACGGCGGGATGTGAGAGTCCTGAATAAAAAGTGATTTCACTACGCAGAGGTTCCAGGACATCGAGAACCTTGGACAAGCGAAAGTCTCTTTCGCCACCCTGTGGAAACCAACTCCAGTCTTTCCAGGCAGGGTCATTTTTCAGGGGCAACCCGACTCCATCGGGGTGATAAACGCTCACAAATCGAGCCAGTTTTTTATCAGGATGACTTTTTGCGGCAAAGGTTTCCATCCACGGCAACGCCAGGCCAATCCCGGCACATTGAAGAAAATTCCGTCTTTTCATGAGAGCTATTTTTTTATTCATCGTCGGCTCCTCTTGTGATCTTAGTGTTGAATAACCCGCTCCGGATGACGATCAATACCAAATCTTTTAAACCATCCCCACTTTTCCTGAGTTCTCGAGTCATCTTGTCAATCTCACTTCGGTCACTAAACGACATCGGACGACCTAAGGCATACGAACTGAGTTTGTGCACCATCGCCCTCGCAAATTGATCCTGTCGCGTGGCTAAGAGATAATTTTTCATACTTCCAACACCGTCCAGCTTTTGCTTGTTGTATAAAACGGCCGTTGCCTCAACTGGCTCACCCTTTATTTTGGTTCGGTAGGAACCAAGCGCGTCGTAATTTTCAAGAGAGATCCCCCAAGGGTCGATCTTGGAGTGACAAGATCGACAGGCGGCCTGATTTCGATGATCCGCCATACGCTCTTTCTGAGTCATGCTCAGAATTTTAGGATCCGTCAAATCCACTACCGGAACATTCGGCGGTGGGGGTGGCGGCGGATCATGAAGGATCCTCTCAAGCATCCAGATCCCCCTTTTCAGAGGATTCGAATCAAGCCCGGTTGAATTCATCGTCATGACCGCCGCAGTAGTTAAAAGCCCTCCACGATTTGATTCAGGGCCTACCGTAACTTTGCGAAATTCCTGGCCGTAAACTTCGGGAATCCCGTAGTGCCGAGCCAAGGCCTCGTTGATCATGAGATAATCTGAGTCAAGGAAGTCCATAATACTGCTGTTCTTCTTCAGGACTTCCTCAAAAAAGGCCAGAGGCTCTTTCACGATATTCTCTTTGAAGATATCGTGATAACCTTTGAACTTTGTTTGATCGATAATCACCGTTTCCAGCGCTTCAAGACCGAGCCACTGCTCCAAAAAATTCTGTGAAAAACGCTCTGAACGGGAGTCCGTTAGCATCCTTTCGATTTGGGAATCCAAGACTTCCGGGTTCTTCAGCTTCCCCTCAAGAGCAAGCTCCAGAAGCGCTGAGTCGGGAATGCTGGACCACAGAAAAAATGAGAGCCGACTGGCCAGTTCAAGATCGCTGACCGTCGCTGATCCATTGGCATGATCTCCAGGGTCTCCCTGAATCAGGTAGAGGAACTCGGGCGCCGCCAAGACTGTCGCCAACACTTCAATGAGGGTCTCCTCAAAGCTGACAAACTCCGGGCGGTATTTCGTAAACAAGGCGCAGTAGAGTTCAACATCCTCATCCTTGACTGGGCGCCGCCAAGCTCTCGTCATGAACTTCTTCAGGATTTCGCGGCTGTATTTGTCCTCATCGTCCTTGTTCGGGCTATCGAAGAAAATTTTCGTATGGGATCTCGGCGGCCAAGTTTCATAAACCCCGGCTTCGATTTCGACATAATCAAGATGAACCTCAATCGGGTCCCCTCCCCCAGTCGTCCCGGCATTGGGGATATTCTGAATCTCGAGAAATTCAGTGACATTTGGAGAACTGCCAACTTCATGACTCCGGCGAAAAGGATTCCGGGGGATTTCATTGAGGGGGAACTCAAAAGTGATGAACTGAGGATCATCAACAGACGATGTCACCGGGACGTCACTTTGACTCACTCTCGCTGACATTTTCCCTTCATTGTTAGTTTGAAAGCCAAATATCAAGCGAAGGCTGGCATCCTGATTAGCTTGATTGGAGGTCGTTCCGACTCTCATCCGAACACGCATGAGGCCTTCATCCGGAACAGAATTCCCCAAGTCCAATTTGATTTGTTGCGAAGGAGGGAGGACCGCAACGACCTTGGAAACTGCCGGGACCTCGGTAACGAGCTTGTCCGGCTTCAGGTTCCAGATTCCATGTTGGGCACGGTCCAGAACGACATAATAGGTCCATCGATAGAAAAACCCTTCCCCTGTTTCCTTGTTAAAGATGTGAGTTGCTCTTTTCTTCTTTGAGTAGTCGGGATCATTTTTATTGATTGGCTTCGACTTCAACACGCTGGCTTTATCCAGAGCCTCCTGCATCGGGATTTGATAGGTGACAACTTCAGGACGCACCCCTTGGACCGTTGCTTTCTTAAGAGCGCTCAAAGCAATTTCACGATAGGTCTCAAACTGCATCGCGGACATCTGCAATAATTCCGAGCTGTTCTTAAATCCATCCTCGGAAAAGGCTTCGGGAGGAAGTGGCTCTGAAAACTCCAGTTTTAGCCCAAGTAGGTCTTGTAAGGCATAGTTGTATTCATAATTCGCCATGCGCCGAAATGAAGTATGAACGCCTTCATTTCGACGAACCTGAGACGCCTTATCCATTTCAGCCCCGAGCCAGTCAACGATTCTGGCTCGCTCTTCATCGCCGAGATGGTAGTCAGGCTCGTCATCCGGAGGCATTTCTGAATTGCTCAATACCTCATAGACCTCGACCCATTGATCGATGTCGGCACCCGTCAAGAGATTGGGATCGAGTTCATCTACCCGAAACTTTCCTTTGGATTTTTTCGGACCATGACAATTCAGGCAAGATTGCGTAAAGATCGGAGCCACAAATTTTTCAAAACCAGAAAGATTGGCCTCCGGCACCGCGTGATCGGCGGGATCGGGCCGCTTGTCCTCAGCTCCGACGTAGGAGGCGAGCCCCGCCAACACGATAGCGGTCAGAGCCCAGATCGTTCTAATTCCATACATTATTTCTATGAATTTATTTCAATTACCCTAGAGTCGTTGCTTAGCCGCAATGAGCTGTTTCTTCAGTTTGTCGTATTCCACATCTTGGACGGACACATTGTCATCAATCGCAAGACAGGCCGCCATTCCGGCACTCTGACCAAGGATCATGAAAACCGGTTCCATGCGGATTGAGCCGTAGGCGACGTGCGATGAGGACAAGCAGACCGGCACAAGGAGATTATTGCACTCCCCCTTTTTAGGAACGATCGAGCGGTAGGAAACCGGATAGGGTTTCGGGCAACTGAGGCCAAAGCCTCCCTCATTTCGCACGGTCCGATGACCCTTTTCCTCAACCACGACGCGTTGACAAAAATGAGAGTCCATCGCGTAGGCCGCCAGCCCGACCGAATCCTCGGCCACTCTCGTCGATTCGCAGTTCGCCTGCGTCGTCACATAATCGGAAACCATGCGCCGTCCTTCCCGCACATAAAGTTGATGAGGCCAGTATCCCGTCTTCGTAAACTCGCGAGAGTCGAGCCCGAAGGCGTTCACCCTTTCCTGCAGGGCCTTCGGGACCTGGGGATCATTTGCGAGGAAATACATCAAGCCCTGCTGGTAGCTGACATGGTCCTGAAAAATGACCTCCCGCAGTTTATACAAGTCATGGAAGGGAATGGCCGACCCGCGCCGTGGCGCTGGGAGTTGCGCAAATGACCCCGCTTGATAGGTGCCGTCTGGCCAGCGATAATTACCACCGACATAGTCCGAAGAAAAGCTACCGGCATTATTAGAATCACCATTCCGCATCTGGACCGGACCGTCCGTCATGGGCGAAGTCGTGTAATTGAGAGGAAAGATGAGACCGGGATCGGCATTCAGAAAACGAGCCAGCAGGGCGTAGCGACCGGGCTCGTATCCCTGCGGTTTCGGAAAAGGAAGCTTCCCCTCCTTGTTGCTAAGATGCATGCGGAAATTGTAGGCCTGCACCTTAAAGTCGCCCTCGCCCGCTTTCCCCGCTGGCTCGGATGAAATTTCGGGCAACAAGCCGGATTCCGGATCGCCTGCTTTCATGAAGGGACTCAGCGGCAATCTGCAAAACTGGTAAACGTTCAACCACGACACCTTCTGCCATTGTCCGCCCAACGACTCTCCGTAGGTTGCGGCAGGTTCCCGCCCGACGTGATACGAAACACCCGCCGCCGCCAACAGATCGCCCTCGTAAGTGGCATCCACAAACATCGCCGCCTTAAAGGTCTCACCCGTCTCCATCGTGGCAGACAGCAGTCGGCCACCCTTCACCACGACCGACTCCAGACAGCGCTCGAAATGAACCGGAACCTCCGCCTCGGCGAGCATCTTCAAATAGAGCGATTCAGCTTCCGAGGGACGAAAGTCACTGATCTTTGCGATACGGTTATAGAATTCGATGGCCAAGCCGCCGATAGCGGCCCGATTCCCCACGTCCGTTGCGGTCAAACCACCCGAGGTCATTCCACCCACATGCCGATTGAAGGACAAAAAGACCACCTTCTTCCCTCCTCGTGCAGCTTGGATCGCCGCAGTCACCCCCGCAGGCGTGCCTCCGTAGACTAAGACATCACATTCGATCAGCTTCGGTTTCCCGGGTTCTGCCTCTCGATAGTAATGGAGATCAAGCGCGTCGGCCAGGGTGCTCAGGCCGCAGATCATTAGTCCCGTTATGAGTAGAAGTCCTCGGTGTCTCATGTGTTCTTTTTTATTTGCTAGAAAATTTCTTTTGCCGGTTGGGCTGGGTGACCATCGCTGATCTTGAAAAAGGGGACAATCCCTGCTCCAATCTGCCCGCAACCTCATTGTAAGACTGTTTGAATCAAGGCCGTTAAGGGACAGTTCCCTTGCGGCAAGCTCAACCTCTTTTTCTTCAAGGCACCTACCCTCTCATTGGATAGGTTGATTTTCAAACCTCATAATACAGTCGGCAGCTTAGAAGATTTGTGCGGAACACTCCGTGTCTAAGACGATCAAGATCTGAGGCTGGGGCAAAAAAATACTGAAGTAACCGTAAACGGTAACCTTGACGTAGGACGCCGCCACCGGAACCGCTGCCGTGGAGGCCGCCGTCCAGTCTGGCACCCGAAAGAGAGTCGCCAGAAAAACGAGCGACGACCACTCGGTAACCATGCGTTACGAGCACACCTTTGCAAAAGTCCCAGTGTCGTTCCGCAAAGCCTTCGGCGATGAGAGCCTCCCCTTTGGTTGCCTCAGCCAACCGGGATGGGGAACCTCCATTACCAACCCCCAAATCGAAACCGTAACGGGTGGCTACGCCATGATCCGCGACATCCAGCCATGGCACAAGAGAAGCACGTCGACGGAACCTGGACGATCGTCGAAGGCCTGAGCTACTCAGAGGAGGCCAAGACAACTCCCCCGACCAAAAATTTGGAGCCCAACTCCAAAAAATATATGACGCTTGGCTACCAACAATGGCCTGACTCGACCTTGTCCGAAGAGGCCACTTCGACCTCATCGAAATTTAAGTCCTTTGACGTGTGCTGCGGACAGCAAGCAACGGGAGCCTCTGCACTTTTGCTTCTTGCCACTTGGCAGCGAATGAACCATCCGATCCGCAGCCGTGATCTGAAGAGACGAGGAAAACCCGCACGAAAGCCATCGCTCTCAGTTGCAGAACGATGGCTTTCCGAGCGAGAAATGGGGCTTTATTTTTTAGGAACGTCTTTGAGCAAGGGAATCGAGCCGACGGCTTTGGTGCCGTCTGGTTTTTCAATTTCGAGCCACCACTTTGCGCCATCGGGAAGGGGGCTAGGTGCGATGGCGTGGATGTCGTAGTCGTCATGGGATGGGGCGTATTCGCCTTTACCGACGGAGGACATGGTACGATCTCCACTGCCGATCCAAGCGCGGGTGACCGATGCTCCATCGTCCTTGTAGGGCAAGGTGATCACGAGGTGACCTTCTTTCCCAGGCTCGACATTGCCGTGACCTTGGGCGGCCTTGACGATGTACCCGTCAATCTCGAATTCCCCGAGGGCGACTTCATCATGGGCATGGTCTTCTTCTGCCGTCGCCGGAGCTGCCGGAGTCTCCGGTTTGGTGTCCGCAGGTGCGGCTACCTTCTTGTCGTCACAGCTGGCCAGAAGGACGGCGAGTGACATGACAGGAACGATCATTTTTGTTTTCATTTTCATTTTCATTTCTTGTTTTTGGGTTTGGTTTTCGGATTGGGTTGTTCGGCGGATACGCGGTGAATGGCCGCGTAGCCCGCCGGGACAATGATGAGATTCAGGAAGGTCGAGGACAGGAGACCTCCAAGAATCACGACTGACAGGGGCGCGAGAATTTCATTCCCGGGTTGATCCCCCTGCAAGACGATGGGGACGACCGCAAGGGCCGCCGTCAAAGCCGTCATGAGGATCGGGACGAGGCGTTCGGATGAGCCTTGGACGATGGCTTCAAACATCGTCTTCCCTTCATGTTTCATGAGATGATCGTAGTGGTTCACCAGCAGGATGCCGTTGCGCACGGCAATCCCGAAGAGGGTGATGAATCCCACCATGCTGGCAATCGAGATGACGGGCGCGACGTAGCGACCGCCAAGTCCGAAGAGGGCTGCGGTGTTACTCACGAGGCCTGGAGACTCAGACAAATAGATGGCGGCGATTCCCCCGATCAAAGCGAGGGGCAGATTCACGAGCACCAGCAAGGAGACCTTGAAAGAGCCAATCGCAAGTTGAAGCAGGAAGACCATGATCAGGATGACCAGTCCGCTAAAGAGAAAGATGGTCCGGCTTGCCGCTTGTTGCGCTTCGAACTGACCTCCGTATTTCACGGTGTAACCGAAGCGCTGGACGATGGGGTCGACTCGCTCGCGCACTTTTTCGACGAGGTCTCCGAGGTTGTAACCTTCCTCCACGTTGAGGGTGACAACCGCTCTCCGCTGGGCATTCTCACGCCCGATCAGGTTCGAAGTCATCTCGGGGCCGATGTCGGCCACTTCGTGAAGCCTTACTAACGCGCCCCCTTTTCCGCGAAGGATGAGATTGCGAATGTCCTTCAAAGTATCGCGTTCATCTTCCTCAAGGCGGACCGCCAGACTGTATCTCCGGACACCTTCGTTGATCTCGGCGACGACAACTCCAAAGACGGCGTTTCTCACTTGTTCCGCTGCGGAGCGAGGGGTGAGTCCGTAAGATGCGAGATCCGCAGGCCGGTAATCAATCGGCAGGGACTGGATCATGACTTCACGATTGGCGGCCACGTCCCGCGCCCCCTCGAGGGGCTTTAAAGCTCCTTCGATTTCCTTGGCGATGACGCGCAGTTTTGCCAAATCATCGCCATAGATACTGATCGCGATGGCGGCGGGAGTGCCCGACAAGATGTGACTGAGACGGTGCTCGATGGGTTGCCCGATATTGGTGGTAATCGCGGGGACCTTCTCAAGAATCGCGCTGATTTGTTGGCGCACTTCCGCACTTCCGAATCCGGGTTTGACGGTGACATCGATTTCCGAATTGCTCACCGGTTCGGCGTGCTCGTCACGCTCGGCTCGTCCGGTCCGGCGAGTGACACTCTTGACTCCTTCGAGGGCCAAAAGCTGTTGCTCGATGGAGCTCGCGATGCGGTCGCTTGCTTGCAGCGAAGTTCCGGGAGGTGCGAAAAGTCCGACGGTGAAGGTGCCTTCATTGAACTCGGGCAGGAAGGACTTTCCGAAGGTCGAACTGAGCCAGAGGGCCAGACAGGTCGCGACGACCGCCAGACCGATCACGATTTTTCTGAACTTCACCGCCAATTTTACAAGGGGGGTGTAAAGAGCCTTCAGCTTGCGCACGAGAGGGGGATCGGTGGACTCACCATGATTGCTTTTTCCGTGCATGAGATAGCGGCACATCGCGGGCGTGACGGTGAGGGCGACGACGAGGGAGGCCATGATGGACACCCCGAAGGCAATCCCGAGCGGACGAAAGAAACGGCCTTCGATCCCTTCGAGAAACATAAGGGGAAGAAATGCGAGGACGATAATGATGGTTGCAAAAACCATCGCCGGGCGGATTTCGTTACTCGCTTTAAGGATCACTTTCAATCGTGGTTCACGTTCGGGCTCGGGTCTTGCGGCGTTTTCATTGAGTCGCCGGAAGACGTTCTCGACATCGATGATGGCGTCATCGACCAAGCTGCCGACGGCGATGGCAAGACCACCCAGAGTCATGACATTGATGGTCATGTTCATCCAGTCGAAGACCAGAAGTCCAACGGCCAACGAAAGAGGGATCGCGGTCAGGGTGATGATTGTCGTTCTTACATTGAGCAGGAACAGAATCAAAATGACGGCGACAATGATGGCCGCATCACGAAGCGCGTGAACCACGTTAGAAACAGAAAGATTGATGAAGTCCGCCTGACGAAAGATCTGTCGGTTGATGTGGAGGCCTTCCGGTAGAGAGGAATCCAGCTCATCGAGCATCGTGTCAATCGACTCGGTGATGGTGATGGTGTTTGTTCCGGGAGCTTTTTGGATTGTCATGACGACAGCACGTTGCCCTCCATCGGCCCCGGTTCCGCGCTTGGGAGCGGGGCCGAGTTTGACATTCGCGACCTGCCCGATGGTCACTGGGAATCCGTCCTGATACTTGATCACGGTCCCGGAAATGTCATCGACTGAACGGACCCGTCCACTCTGCCTGACCGGTATTTCCAGCGACTCGACATTCGGTAGATAGCCAGCACTCAGAGTGCTGTGTGAGGCTCCTGCGGCTTCGATGACATCCTGAATGGAGAGATCATAGAGCCGCAAATCATCCTGACGCACCCGCACCTGATACTCCGGCAGTTCCCCACCGATGACCGAAACCTGAGACACTCCGGCGATCGCCAGGAGCTTGTTGCGAAGGTCGTATTCGGCATAGGCCCTGATCTCAAGATCGCTCATCTTCTTATCTGGAGAAGAAACAGCGAGGAGCAGGATTTCCCCGGTGATCGAGGTGATCGGGGTCATCTCGGCGTGGGCATCCGCAGGGAGGTCCTCACGCACGGAATCGAGACGCTCGGAGACGAGTTGTCTCGCGGTGTAAATGTCCGTGCCCCAGTCGAATTCGACGTAGGCGATGGACAGGCCGATGGCGCTCGAGGTGCGCACACGTCTCACCCCCGGCACTCCATTGACGGAACTTTCAATCGGAAAGGTCACGTATTGTTCGACTTCATCCGCCGCCAGTCCAGGGGCTTCGGTCATGATGACGACGGTTGGTGCGTTCAGTTCCGGGAAGACATCGACCGGAGTGTTCGGGAGACGCACCGCGACGAAGACGAGCAGAACGCCCGCCATGATGAGCACCAAGGGTGCGCGCTCCAGCGAAAATTTAATCAGTTTGCTTAACATTTTCGTGGGAGGTTATTCGTCGTCTTTCCCGTGGTAAGATCCGTCGGCATGGAAGTGCCCGCCCTTCTGGGAGGTTCCACTTTGTGAACTGGCCAGCCTCAGTTCGTAAACCCCGTTGAGAACGACCTCGTCATTCGGTCCGAGTTCACTTTTGATTCCGATCCATCGTCCGTCATCCACTCCGAGGTCCGCCTCGACCCTGATCGCTTTATTGGCATCGAGCGGGTCGCGTTTGAAGAAGACATGGGTGAGGCCATCTTTCACGACGGAGGAACGCGGGATTGCGAGAACGACTCCATCACTTGATTCCTCTGCGATTTCCAAAAAAGCGGAAACTCCGGGACGGACCCATGATTTTAGCTCACCGGGCATGGCGTAAAGGGTCATCGTGCGTTGTCGGGGATCCGCGCTCAGGCCGATCTTAAGTTCAGCTTCGATTGACTCGTTCAAATCGTTTCCAGCTCCTTGTGGGGGAACGATCTTCACTTGCTGGCCGTTCCTGAATTTCGGGAGGTCGCTTTGTAGAGCGATGGCCCGGAAGCGGACTTTTGTAGGATCGACCGTTGTCAGGATCAAAGTCGTCTCCTCCACGAAAGTGCCATTGGTGACAGCCAGTGATTCAATGACGCCGGGTTCCTTTGCGCGGACTTCGACCCAATCCCCGCGATCAACGCGAGCGGCGGGTTTTTCTTCCGAAGACGATTGTGAGGCGTTTGCGAGCGCCGCGCTTGCGGCAGCCAGCTCCGCTTCACGCTGATCGGTCTCAGCCTCCAACTCAGCGACTTGGGTATCTAATTCGGCGCGCTTGAAGTCCGCTTTTGCGAGGGCTCTTTTTCTGGCTCTCGCTGTTTCATATTTTGCTTCGGATTGTCGAAGAGATGCGGTTGCGAGATCGACCCGCTGTTGGAGATCCAACAACAGTAAGGAGCGGAAGCGGTAGAGCGGAGTGCCTGATTTGACCTCGTCAAACTGATTGACGAGAAACTCGATATGACCGGAAAGCATCATGCGGTATTCGTGTTTGGCGAGTGGTTGAAGCTCGAACGAGCCTGGCACGCGGACCGTATTGGCAACGTTCCTCCGCTCCACCTTGGCAAAGGTGAGGCCCAGATTACTCCGGACGATGGGAGGGATGTCGATACGATTGCTTGGCGTTTCATTTTCTTCCTCGGCGGAAGAAGAGACGGGTTCCTGCCCGTCGCGGTTGCAGGCGGGAAGAAGGAAGAGAAGCCCCACAAGCGGGGCGAGTTTTAAATGGTTCATGACCTTAGTCTTTTTTGAAGTTGGACTTGTGATTTGTGGGTCCCAGCAGGAATTGCATTTCGCTTTCCACGCGGGCGAGTTGAAGTTGCAGATCGATGACTTTCAGTTTGGCGTCATGCGCTCTGACGAGGCTTTCGAGCAGGACGAGGCTTTCGCCCTCGCCCAGTTCGATGAGGTTTCGGGCATCGGTCGCCTGGCGATCAACCAGAGGAATGAGAGTGTTCTCAATCGAGGCTCGCTGGGCTTTGATCGCACTCAATCGGGCACGTAGGATGGCGAGTTGGCCGACCTTGCGCTCATACTCTGTTTCGAATACCGCTTGTGCGATTTCACGCTCGGCGCGTGCTTTGGCAATGCCTCCTTTGTTGGCATTCAGGATGGGTAGAGGAATGGCACCGATAAAACCGATGCGTGACTGGCCTTCGTCACTCTCCGCCTGCGGTCCGATGGTGAGGTCCGGGTATTGTTTGCGAATCTCCCGGAGCAGTGCGCGCTCGGAGACTTCGTATTCGCTGCGGAGGCGATTGAGCGTGGGATTGTTATGAGCCAAACGATCCTCGCTGGGCTGCCAGCCCGGCAGCGAAAGATCCGGGACCAGGAGAATTGGAGCAGTCGGGGAGATTCCCAGCAGGGTGCGGATCTCCTGCTCCTGAGCCTCCACCTCTCCTTCCAGTCTCTCAATTTCGACACGGCGACTTGTCTGTTCGATGCTGAAGAGTGCCGCCTCGGTCTTGGGAAGCTCACCCTGCTCTGCGAGTAGCGAGGTAGATTTCACAATGGAGTTCAGAGCCTCCACGATCTTCTTCGTTTGCTCCAGCTCGGTACGCTGCGCCGACCATGAGACCCAGGCCTTTTGCAGATCAATCGTGACTTCCCACTCGGCTTCGGCGACTCGATCCAGCTCGGCAGACATCGCGGCCTCGGCCCGGCTTTTTTCCGCCCGGAGGCGGCCGGATAATGGCACGGTTAGTGACAGGGAAGATCCCACGATCCAAGGATCGGGAACTCCCTCGGTGATTTTCAAGACATCGAGGCTTAACTCGGGATCATCCCACAGTCCGGCATGATCGGCAATTGCCTTGGCCACGCCTGCCTTCAGCCGGGCCACGCGAAGATCGGGATTGTAAACCAGTGCGATCATTTTCCCCTCGTTGAGAGAAACGCCATTGGATGGATTGAAGGAAGAAGGTCCCGAAGTTGTTCTGGCAAGGCGTTTGGCGAAGGCGTGAACCTTTTCGTCCGAGGACCCTTGGTTTCTCCATCGTTCGTCGTGCGCAGCGAGATCGAGTGCTTGGCTTTTAAAGGTCTGGCAAGCGGCTAGAAGAAGAACGGCGCCGGTTACCGTGGCGACCCGGAGTGCCGCGTATGGATTAAGTTTTTTAAGAAGCGACAAGCTGTCCCTGTCGTTTGGTATAAATTTTTGCATGGTGCCTCATGGGGCTGGATAGATTGGTCGTTGAGGGGAAGTGCTTCCGGGAAATCTCAATTTTCTCTCCTCCCCGTAAACACGGGGCACAAGGAAACAGGACGCTGGGAAGCAGCGTTTTTAAGGAGTGACGCCTAGGAAGGAGACCGGCTGAAACACCGTTCCATTAAGCCTGCCAATGATGGCGGTGCTATCTGTAATCGAGCCTGGTAAACACCAATGGGCACGATTCTACATCACTCAACTCAACCCAACTGGGGAGGCTTCGACAGATCGTAAAAAGGGCCGTCGGGACAAAGCTCGACTTCGGGAACGAGTCTTTCCCTTAAGCAGATCACGGCCTTGGAGGCGGGCACATTTGAGGTGCAAGAAGCCACGTGGGTATCGAAGGAGAGAAGGTGCGAATGCTTATGAGAAGGCGCATCGTTTTCTTCATCCGGCTCCTCATCACTCCCATCTTCATCTTCTCCATGATGATGATGATCATCGTGGTCATGATGATGATGATGATGGGAAACAGGGGAAGTGTCAGACCTAGGGACGTGAGCATCTTCGTGCTCATGCTCCACTTCTACTGCAGCAACCGAACCCAGTCCGTAGACAAAAACAACGGAGAGAGTTAATACAGCTTGAAGGACACCTTCTATGATTACTCGGATTGACACCTACGCGGATGCTACGATCGGTGGCAATTAGGTCAACAATTTTAAGGAACTTCGTAAAGAACACCGCAACAGTCTCATGATTTCACAGGAACATCCCTGAGATTCATTTCCCTCAACCTCAGCGCATTCAAAATCACCGAGAGTCAACTGAAACTCATAGCGGCCCCGGCAATCATTGGGCTGAGGAGGATTCCAAAAAAGGGATAGAGTAGTCCGGCCGCGATCGGAATCCCCAGAGCATTATAAGCGAAGGCAAAAAAGAGGTTCTGCCGGATATTCTTCATGACACCCCGGCTCAGGCCGATTGCCTTGGCGATGCCCTGGAGGTCCCCTTTCACGAGAGTGATGGCGGCGCTCTCAATCGCGACATCGGTGCCAGTTCCCATCGCAATCCCAACCTGGGCTTCGGCGAGTGCTGGGGCATCATTAATCCCGTCGCCGGCCATCGCCACGATGGCTCCTTTGGCTTTCAAGTCTTTCACGATCCGAATTTTGTCAGCAGGATTGAGGTCGGCATGCACTTCGTCGATCCCGAGCGCTTTGCCGACCGCCTTGGCGGTGTCGATATTGTCACCGGTGGCCATGATGACCCGGATGCCGAGTTCATGAAGTTTCTTAATGGCCTCGGCGCTGGACTGTTTCACGGGATCAGAAATCCCCATAATGCCGATGGCCTTGCTGTCGCTGGAAACCCAGACAACGGTTTGCGCTTCCTTTTGAAGACTCGTTGCCTCGGAGTTGAGTTCGTCAGGTAAGGTGATGCCCTCGCTTTCGAGGAAACCCTTCTTGCCGACGCGGATGGCGCGGCCATCGATCGTTCCGCGGACTCCCCCGCCCGTAATTGATTGGAAATCTTTTGCTTCAGGGATCGCCAATCCTAAATTTTTAGCCGCATCCACGATGGCGCGTGCCAGGGGATGCTCGGAACTTGCTTCCAGAGCAGCCGCTTGCGCGATGATTTGCTCGACCGTGAAGCCCTCAACTGCGAGTTTGCGGGTGAGCTTGGGCTTCCCCTCGGTGAGCGTGCCCGTTTTGTCGGTCTGCAGGGTGTCGACCTTTTCGGCGGTCTCGATCGCCTCGGCATTCTTGATGAGGATTCCTGCCGAGGCCGCTCGTCCCACTCCCACCATGATCGACATCGGTGTCGCCAATCCGAGTGCACAGGGGCACGCGATGATCAGGACGGCAACCGCATTGACGAGCGCATAGGCCATTGCGGGAGCGGGTCCCCAGATGGCCCACACCGCAAAAGTCAGCATGGCAATCCCTAGAACCGCAGGAACAAAATATCCGGCGATCTTGTCGGCTATTTTTTGGATGGGCGCGCGACTTCGTTGTGCCTCGGACACCATGTGAACAATCTGTGAGAGGAGAGTTTCTCCGCCCACTTTCTCCGCTTTCATGACAAAAGAACCCGTCTGATTCACGGTCGCACCGATAACGGCATCACCCTCGCCTTTGCTGACCGGAAGAGGTTCGCCGGTGATCATCGATTCATCAATGTTGCTCTTTCCCTCCGTGATCGTGCCATCGATGGGAACTTTTTCGCCAGGACGAACGCGGAGCAAATCGCCGATTTTGAGATGGTCGATCGCCACCTCCTCTTCTTCCCCGTCGCGTAATCGATGGGCCGTCTTAGCGGCAAGATTTAGTAAGGCTCCAATCGCTTGCCCCGTCTGACTACGAGCGCGGGCTTCCAGTAATTGACCCAGAAGAACAAGAACCGTGATGACCGCTGCCGCTTCGAAATAAAGACCGACCTCGCCACCTTTTCGGAATGATTCCGGGAAAACATCTGGAAATAAAACCGCGACGGCGCTGAAAAGATAGGCCGCCCCAACCCCGATCATGATCAGGGTGAACATGTTCGGACTGCGATTCACGATGGATCGCCAACCCTTCACGAAAAAGATCCCGCCCGCCCAAAACACGACCGGTGTTGTGAGGGAAAACTCGATCCATTTTGAGACCGCCTTCGGCACAACCTCCGCCAATCCAAGAGCGGAAATCATCCCACCCATCGCAAGAAGAAAGACCGGGACGGTGAGAATCAGAGCGATCCAGAACTTTCGGGAGAGACTTCGGATCTCCTCCTCCGCGTGGGTGTCATCCGCTGACGCATCAGCCGGCTCCAGTGGCATCCCACATTTTGGGCAATCTCCAGGATCATCTTCGACCACCTCGGGATGCATCGGGCAAGTATGCTGAGTGACAGCTAATGTCAGTGTGTTTCATTGAGATCGGTGGGGGTTTGGATTTTTTTTTCGGTGTGCCGGGACTCCGAACTTCCCTAACAAGACAGAAGAGAACCGGGACCACAAACATAGTGAGGAGTCCGATAAACATCCCACAAAAGATGGGGATGGCCATGGGAATTATGAGGTCGGATCCCCGACCAGTGCTGGTAAGGACCGGGCCCACTTTGAAGAGATGGGCAAGGTTGTGACCGTAGCGCGAGGCGGCATCGCGGTCAGAAATGATCTCGAGATAGAGTTTGCCGATAATTCGGTCGGCATAGACGGAAGGGCTTTCCGTTTTCATCAGGGAGCCACGATTCTTTTTCGTAGACGAAGTCACCCTGATCGTCGGTCTTGGTGATTTCATTTGCGACACGAAGTTGATCGGCTTGACTTCCCTGACTGACGGACACTTGCGCCTCCACTGTTTCTTCAACCACGCGCAGGAGACCTTGGCTCTCGTTGCTGATGCGAATCGTGATCCCCGCGAGATCGTAATCCCACCAAGCACTGCGAACTTGCTCCGTAAGTTTGAATTCATAGACCGCAACATCAGCACGGACTGCTGCAAGTGCCTCGCGTTGCGCTGCGAGGCTTGCTTCGCGTCTCTTCCCGGGGAAAGGAATTTCACTCTCCCTTGTTTAGATTGACCTACTTCTTTAACTTCGCCAAATACTTGGCGGGCTCCTTTTCGAATTTGGGAACGCAGCCGTCGCAGCAAAACGAACCTCGGTTCCTTCGTGAGTGATGACGAAGGGTTCGCCCATGGAACCCAGCTTTTCACCGGTCACGACATAGACGTCGCGAGGATAGTCACCCGCGACTTTTAATATTTCAGCAGGTGGATCGCCCGCTGTCGTCTTGTCCTCTTTCTGGGAGACAGCAGCGGTCGAGCAGAGCATCGTGGGGACTTCAACGGCCAGGTCGAACCATCCCAGATCATCCACATCGAGTTGAATCTTCTCTGAGTAGTCGTCGCAAGGATCAGAAGGCTGTTCTTTCTGACAACGAGGACGCTTGCTCTCAACTTCCTGCTCACACCCACAATCGCTAATAAAAAACTGGCTCGTCTGGGCGCAGTAAGCGAATGCCGGCTGCTGAAAAAGCAACAAGGCAAGCATTCCGGAAAGGAAAAACAACGCTGACAGGCCACGGCGCATCGAGCTCTCGATAGAGAATAAAACAAGGCAGTCGGAACCGGGATACAAGCCCCCTCCCCTTGTCCCAAAAGAACCCCGCCACCTCGGGGCGAAGACTCATCTATCCGCCTTTGTCCGTTAGCCGTTTCATGACATCGAAAGGAACCAGACAGTTCCGAGAGGTCGATCACTCCCCCTCTCCTGCCGCTTTCTTGATCAAGGCGATCGCTTTCTCTGCAAAGCGCGCCCCCAGGGTCAAATACCCACCCTTCGTGTAGTGAAGGTCGTTGACAACCTCGTCTTCCACCATGCGGTCATTCAAATCGTCGGTATCGACCCAAGCCCCGCGCGGATGGACCTCGGCGAATTTTTTCTGAACCTTTCGGATGTTGAGGCGGCCCTCCAAGCGCTTCGGGTTATCAAGCCCGGCGTCGCTGATCCGTCCGATGACAACGTTGATCTCCTTGAAAGTTAGATCGGCCTGCAGTTGCTCGAGCAACTCTTTAAGATAGGCATCGTAAGCGGTGTTATTCAGATCCGATTCACCCTGCATCCATACCAAAGTCACGCTCTCCAAAGTTTGCCCCTCGATCGCGGCCTTCACCTTCTTCATCAACGGGGCATACAGTTCGCCTCTCACCTTCGGCACCCGACCTCGTGTCGGCGGTGGATCTTCGTGATTCGACTTGGCCCAACTTCGAATCGACTGTCCGCTGTTGGCATTCTTAACCACAACCACCCGGTCCTTCCCGCAGGCCTTGGTCACCGCAGGTGTAAACGACACCTGAGGATCCATCCCCACCATGTTCGATTGCCCCGAGAGAATGAACAAATGCTTTCCGGCTTCATCCACAGACTCTTCTGCATTCCCCGCAGGTGTGAAAAGCAAGGCGATGGCCAGAATGCGAATGATAGATTGTTTCGGATTCATAGTTCAAGGTAGATTGCCCGAAGGTCCTTTGCCATATTTATCAAGGGCCTTCAACCATGACGACACCCAACGGGAGAA
Organism: Akkermansiaceae bacterium; assembly: GCA_047629805.1. Lineage (GTDB taxonomy): Bacteria > Verrucomicrobiota > Verrucomicrobiia > Verrucomicrobiales > Akkermansiaceae > SW10. The sequence goes on from JBLHUR010000018.1 coordinate 39,670, forward strand.
TTGGCTCCCGTCGCGGGTGAGTTTGAGAAGTCCGGTGCTTGGTTCAAAGCCACGCTTAAATCGAACAAAGAAAAAGGGTGCCCGGTTACGGTTGTAACCGAATTCCGCAATTCGTGAAGAATTCACGATGAAGAAAGAAGGGCAAAAGACACCAGCAGAAACCGCCCCTTATTTTTCGAGCCAGGACTGCTCGGCCGCCGCAACTTTCTCCTCACTCAGACCGAAGGTCCTCAAGACCCCCTTAGCCATCATAATATTCCCCAGCAGGTTCATGTGGCAGCCGTCGGTGGTCAGCTTGTTCTTGATATTCCGCGGGTAGTTCTTTTCGCCAAACATCCGGGCCTTCCCTTCCTCGTCGGGAATTTTTTTGAGGGCGGCATGCATATCCTTGCTCAAATCCGCCAGCGGGATCCCCTTCTCTTTCGCAATCTCACGCAAGAAATCATTGTAGGAAACGAGCTTCTTGTTTGTCTCCTTTTCAGGATCCTCCCCGATCATGGTCGAGGTCAGGATCATGACCTTGATGTCCGCGGCCTTCGCCTTCTCGAGCATCTTCCGGACGTTCTCCTTGTAGTCCTTCAGCGGAACTCCTTCGAACGTGCGCGCGCCGAGACGGAGCGTGAAATGCCACACGTCATTGACTCCACAACTCAACACCATCCAATCCGGATCCTGGTTGATGACGCTCTCGTCAAGGCGGGCCAACATGTCCTTCGAACGGTTACCCGACCTCCCCGCCGGGACATGGCTGAGCTTGAACCCCTCCTGGTTGAGTGCTTCCATTGCGAGAGTCACATAGCCGTTCTTGCGAACGCCGCCCGCCGTGATCGAATCACCCATGAAGGCGATTTTCTCACCGGGCTTAACCAACAGTGTCTGCCCGTCCGCGGAAGCGGTAGTGAATGAGATAAAGCTGAGGGCCAAGGCGAAGGTGGTGACTAATTTGTGTTTTGATTTCATGAAGGTCTCTTTGAGATTGAAGCTAGCTGGAAGGAGTATCTTCCCCGGGAAAGGGGTGGATGGCGACCAGAAATTGCAGGGATGAAGCAAGGCGATCGCCCCGAGGGATGAAGCCAGTCTTGGGCCGGGCCAGCTTCCGTTTGATGATAATGCCTCCTTAAAAGCGGGACAATTACCGAATCCCTGTCAGATCGATCCATAATGCACGTATTCACCGGAGCCATGATCAACAAAGACTTCTTATTATTCAGACTCCTGCTCCTTGTCTCCCTAATGACCTCGGGATACGCCTCCGCCCAAAACAAACGTGTCTCCTTGTTTAATGGGAAGGACCTCACAGGTTGGTCGGTCCTGAAGTGCGAGGCCGAAGTTAAGGACCGCAATCTCTTCATCAAAAGCGGGAACGGCTTGGTGCAAACCGAAGGAAAGTATCGCGACTTTGTCCTGGAATACGAATGGAAAGCGCTGGGCGAGAACAATTGGGACAGCGGCGTCTATTTCCGCTACACTTCGGTTCCCAAAAACAGCCCGTGGCCGAAGCGCTACCAGGCCAATCTCCTGAAAGGAAAGGAAGGCAATGTCGGCGGAATTGAAGGTGGCACCAGTAAAGGACTGATCAAGGAACGCGAATGGAACACCTTCAAACTCACCGTGCAGGGCTCGCAAATCTCTCTTCTGATCAATGGAAAGGAAGCATGGAAGGCCGACGGGCTCGCCGACCTGGAAGCAGGATTTATCGCAGTTCAAGCCGAAGTCCCCGGAGGCGGCCAACACCTGTTCCGTAACATTTTCATCACGGAACTCGAATCAACCAAGGAGTAGCTCTCAGGAAAAAAACGATGAGAACATCTTGCGGGATGTTCATTCACTCCGCGCCTGATTCGCCAATTTCGAAGCGATGTCCTTGAGGCTCTTTAGCCATTGACAAGAGCTTCAATTCTCGCCGCGTAGATTCTCCCGTCGTTCCCGTTGCTTGTTCCCTGACACCAAATCGCGCCCCGAATCGCGAAGGGAATCACGGGCGCAATTTTACCATTGAAAAACTGGGACGGTCCCCGCCACATTCCTGCGATATCGGCTGAGGCAAAAGCTGCGAAAGAGAATCTCAAGGGAAGCAAACCCAACATCATTTTAGTGATGACCGACGACCAAGGATACGGCGAATCATTCATCCATGGTGCCGGCGGTATCGGCCAAAACTTCCCGGGAACCGAAAGCAATCCGCCAAACAACGGCTACTTCGATCCCGCGATCAAACACAACAACACCTTTGTGAAAACCAAGGGATACTGCTCCGACGTTTTCTTCAAACAATCCCTCGCATGGATCAAACAATGCCATGAGGAAAAGAAACCTTTTTTCGCTTACCTCTCCACCAACGCCCCCCACGGCCCCTTTATCGTCGCCGCCAACTATAAGGCTCCCTATGTCGCAAAAGGAGCAGCAGCCAATGGAAAAAAAGGCGAAAACGGGAAAAAAGGAAAGCGCAAAGACAACTTCGCCGCCTTCTACGGCATGATTGCCAACATTGATGAAAACATGGGCGTCCTGATGCAAAAGCTCGACGAATGGGAGCTCTCCGACAACACCCTACTCATCTTTATGACCGACAACGGAAGCTCCGCCGGCAACTACAACGCCGGTATGAAAGGGAAGAAAAACTCCCCCTACGAAGGCGGCTCCCGCGTCCCGCTCTTCATGCGACTCCCCGGGAAAATAAAACCTGGCACCGATATCGCACGCCTCACCCGCCACTACGACCTCTTCCCCACTCTTGCCTCCATTGCAGGTGCCAAGGTGCCGGAAAACCACAAGCTCGACGGCCGCAATCTGCTCCCTCTGATCGAAAACCCCAAAGCCACCTGGCCCGACCGAGACACCGTTTTCCACCTGGGACGCTGGAACAAAAAAGGAGCCGCAGGAAGATGGGGTCAAGGCGACACCGACCCGGATCAAGCCAAATACAAAGGCTTCGCCGTCCGCAACGAGTCATGGCGACTCGTCGGAAACGCCCTCTACAACATCGATAAAGACCCCGGCGAAACCAGCGACGTCGCCAAACAACATCCGAAAATCGCCGCCACCATGCGCAAAAACTTCGACGCCTGGTGGACCGACGTCCGCCCCCTCATGGTCAACGCAAACGCAAGCCTCGACACCGACAAACCCTTCCTCGACCAATACCTCAAACAAGAAAAATCAACAGGCATCCCCACGTGGGCTGAACCTAAACTGAATCTTGGGAAGACGTCCGCAAAACGGAACTCTTGCGCGCTCAACACGTCGAGAACTTGAACCAAATTCACAAAAAACACGCCCACTTCCACTCCCCCTGGATCAGCCTCTCACGGGAAGACGCGCTCGTCCTGCTCTCAGAGGATCTCACCTCAAATTTCGAAAACTGTCCCATTCCGAACGAGTGCTTCTACGCCACCGCCCTTTCCGCCTTGGGCTGTCCGCCCCGCCAAAATGTGCGGGATCATGCCATGCCCTGAAGGATTTGCAGCTTTTGGAGAACTTGAAGACACCCGCACCGGAGGAAATACCAAGCATCATTTCGGGGAGATCATCTTCATGGCTTACACTTGTATTCTCTGCGGAATGAAGTCTTACGAACTCATGGAAGAATTTTGCTCGATCCGCCGAAAGTGACTGCTAACTGACTGCTAGGAATTTGCTTTTGGCGGGAGGGCTTTGAAGCCGCCCTTGGACCGGAGCGGAGGGGGGAGAAAGGGGGTTGGATCGGCGTCTTTTTTCGGCTGCTACTCGTCATCGGAGTGATCGAACTCATGCCCGACCAGGCCCTCTTCTCCGTCCTCCACTCCGGCCCCCTCGGCCTCCCCGTAGGGAAACGAATCTTGATCGAGCTTTGGCAAGGACGCGTGAAATGGTTCAAAAAAATGGCCTGCGTGCACCTCAATCGCTCCAGCCCTGCCTTCGCCATGATGTCCGCCATCTTTGGTGGCGATATCGATACCACGACTGCCACCATCGGCTGGGCCTGCTACCTCGTCGCGATCACGCAATACCTCATCATCGCCCTCATCACCTCAGCTGACAAAGCGGGCGACCTTCGACCGCGCCATCGCCGAACAACGCGAAGACCTCGTCGAAGAATTCGTGGAAAGAGATCGCGACGAGCCGGAAGAACTCAAATGATAAGTTTAATCATCATTAGTATCAGCCCGCCCCGCGTTCCGACAACCAACAAGTCAGAATTCCAAACCTACTCAAAAAAGGTTTACCGGGCGCGATACCAAGGCACGAAAAAGCCGGACTCGAAACGGAGTCCGGCTTTATTGGAAAGGAAATGAAGGAAGATCTAGCGCCGACGACGTGCCAGAAATCCAAGTCCGGCAAGTGCTGTAAGGGCAATCGTGCTGGGCTCGGGGACGGCTTCAAATCCAGCCGTGACAATTCTCTTAGAATTATCTCCAGTGTTTCCAACCGGCGCAGCGTATACACCGGCCGCGTTGGTCACCTAATATTGCGAAAAGCCCCGGTAGCCATCTGCGCTGAGATTGTAATTCGTCAGGTAAGTGTCTCCGGTATCTTCAGCAACCGACTGGTTGTTGCGGGCCAACTCCTGCACGAAGAATCCTTCGCTGGTGCTGATCGTGACATTATGATCACCGTTCGTGACCTGAGCGTTAGATTGGGCTGAACCGGTATCCTGAACTCCCACTCTAAGGCCATCGAGAGCGAAGAGGCCAAACCCGTAGCGCACGGTGGTTCCGGTTGTCTCGATTCGCAGAAGTCCGTCACTCGCAACATTATCGAGATAGAAAATTCCAGCGGTGACGAGCCCTCCGTTATCAGGGTCTTGGACTGCTTGGGTCAGCGGCACGCCGTCGTAGGTGACCGAGGAAACGTTGGGATTCGTCCCTGTTCCCCCACCATGCCCTCCGTAGGTGAGGACCAATTTGCCATGCCCGGCTGCCGAAAAATCAGCAGTGACATCAATCTCGAACCCGAAAACGCCTCCACCTAAATCAGTCGCGGCACCTCCGGGGGCATCGAGCGCGTACTGGTCTTGGATCACGACTTCACCAAAGGAAGAACCGGCCAGCAAGAAGCTTGCAAGGTATGACAGTATTTTCATATTTTAAATTGTAGGAATTAGGTTGTTGATGTGAGCGATGAGCTAAATTTCTCGAGGTCCGCAAGAATTTTTTCTCGAATCCACCACAATGAGAAAGGGCAGAGCCAAATTTCTACGATTTGCATTTCCCGAAATCATCTCTTCCCTCTATTCAGAGGCCCTGATCCTCAAACTCAATTTCGAAGCCGTAAAAATCGCGGGGCTCGTGCTCGCCAAAGTCGGGAATCCCTCCCGCGACAAGCCCCTCCAAACCTCCAAAACCCTCTTCGTGATCGAAGACGAAGATCAGACCACCCTGTGTCCTATCTTCCTCAAGCCCTTTCGCAACCTCACCGGCCAGCGTTTCACCCACCACAGCTCGCTCGACAAAAACGAAGTCAATATCGGGGCCAAAGCCATCTTCGACGACCCCAAGGCCCTCCTCACCCAAGGCTGCGAAATCGCCTAACGTCTCTACTCCAAATCCTCCCACCCCAAGATCAAGTCCGGCGACCTTTGCATCTCGCTGATGAACTCAGTCGAGGTCGATGGCGAACAAAAGCGCGCGCTCTGAATTCTCAAGTCCGAGAGCATGACTCCTTTCCTCAGCATCTCGACCCGTGATGGCGACCTGCAGCTCGAAACCGAGCAAGGGATCAACTCCGAGAAAATCGACAAAGGTTGCCTCATCATCGAACACTTCGAGAACAAAGGCTTCTACGTCCTCACCTTCGACCGCGCCGGTTCGGAATCGCGCTTCTGGGTCCGCGATTTCCTCGGCGTCCACCCCATCCCCGACTCCGCTCTCCTCACCAAACGCGTCGCCGAAATGGCCGTCGCCGCGGTCTCTCCGCAAACTGCCAATAACGACAGCCCACCTTGGGACGTCAACGAGCCAGCCCGCGAAGCACTTTCCTACCTCCGCGACCAAAAACAATTCAGCCTTCAAGAGTTCGAAGAAAAAGCCCTCCGCACCGACGACGCCAAAAGCCGCTTTGCCGAAGAACGCAAACGGGTCGAAGAGGAGGAGGCCCTCGAAATCTTCGCCGAAATCCTCAAGCGAGGTCGCCTCTTCTACCCTAATGCCGATGACACTTCACCCCGACATTCGCGAATTTATCGAATTGTGCCTCTCGCGGAAAGTTGAGTTCCTCCTCGTCGGCGGCTACGCCCTCGCTTTCCATGGAGCCCCTCGTTTTACCGAAGACATCGAGCTCATGATCCTCGTCTCGCCCGACAACGCAAGCCGACTCGACAAAGTCCTTGAAGATTTCGGCTTTGGAAATGCCGGAATCACACGGGACGATTTTCTGGAAGAAGATCAGGTGATCCAACTTGGACGAGTTCCACGGAGACTCGGGTTCTTGATCTTCCTCTCGAAAGTGGCCGATCCTACCCCTACCCCGAATCCTACACCACCTACGAAGAACGCTGGGCCAGCTCCAACTGGCTCTCACAACTCCTCACCCGAAAGGAGACCGTCATCGTTTTTAAGGATCACCAAGAAGCCGACTTCTACTTCGAGGGAAATCGCTTTCCCGTCAAAGAGGAGCGAAACGCAGACTGATCCCCTCACTCACGATAAAAAGCCGACTGTCAGCCTCAATCGCTTTGCGATACGACCGCGGCGATGAGGTTTCGTTCATCGATAAAAATATAAGCATTCCCTCCCACCGGATGCTCACAGCGAGCAAGAAAAAGCATGGGCTTACCGTCAACTGGTGACATCGGATCGGCAGGATATTGATCCCACGAGGGAGCCCCTCCAATCCTGTTTTCAGCACCGAGTTCGCCCGCATCGTTGAGGCCTTCAAAAGGAGAAACGATAGGTCGGCTAAGCACGGAAACTTCAGTCACGAGGTCACTCAAGATACTCTTGGGAATGGCCGTATCTGGGTCATAAAGGGAAACTCCACCATCCAGAGTCACCCGCGTGAAAAAGGGATTCCCGTCATATTGGTCGTCCGGCGCGGCCCGATCACAAACGCGAAGCTTGGAACCTTTCAATCCTAAAAAATCCATTCGCGGATCAGTCAAGTCGACCTCCAAGACGGTCGCCAGAGGATGGGCTGCCCCCACATCGACCATCCTCCCATGACCACAAAGGACGGGCGAATCCTGACCCTTCGCCCAAGGCACTTCCACAAGAACGAAACCACCGGGAAGATAGCGGGTCGGCTCGGCCAATTCCAATTCCTCCATCGCCTCGTGGATCGATAAATCCTGACCCGCTTCCAAAAGAATCGCAATCGGGTAGGTTAGGTCGAGATCATCAGCTCGCTTACGCTCTCGTCCAGTCAGGGGACCATGGAAGGCTGCGATTTGAGCAAGATGATACCCGTTAAAGAAGTCAAGTGGCCGAGTAGAAGCCAAGCCTGCTTCGATCCAAACAGCTTGCTGATTCAAGATTACTTTCGCTAAGTCATGAGCTTCAGCTTCGGTGAGATTCTTAAAAGCGTGGAGTATTTTAGGGATTCGAGGATCTTCAAAGAGCTTTGGAGTCGCCTTGGGATCATAAACAAAACCGTCCGCGACAAGATTCCTCAGGACGATCTCTTGGCAGGAAGTCAGCCAGGCAAGACTTTGAGCCGAGTTCATTGTCTGAGGAAGAGGGGGTATCGACTCCGGGACACCACGCTTCAACAGGTAGCGATATTCGGGAGTCAAACTTTCCCAAAGAGGTGCCAGCTTCGGAGCCTCGATCCTTTTTGTCGCCCAAAGAAATTCGACCGCAATATGATTGTGCAGTGAAAAATCAATCTCAAGGAAGATCTCATTTCCCAACGAACCAGAAACACTGTCCTCAGAATGCGAGATATTCGGACCAGAGGAATAATGAGACCTCTTGATCAGAAAAACAAAGACGGAAACCGCTGCTGTGCTCATCGCCAAAAGAAGGATTTTAAAAGGCAAATTCATCACTCAGATACTACAACAGTGGAAGGTCCTTTCGCTCAAATATGGTCCGAAGCTATTCCCTAATCTCCGAAAAATTGATGGTTTGTAGAACTCACTTGGCGAGCTTCGCCATCTCAGCGGCAATCTCGGCGAGGCTCTTGGGCCACTTCTCAAAGGTGACCCTTTTTGCTCCGTCAATCTTGGGCGCCGTGAGGCCTTCGAGAACAAAGCCCTCCGGTTGCGCGTAGAGGAACTGAACTTTTTTCATCCCATAAGTGGCGGGAAGACTCTTGGCGTAGATCTCCAGCTCGGCGGCGTAGTCTGCGGGATTTTCCCCGATGTTATGTTCGGAAGGAACCCAGATCACGCCCGCGACCGCCATCGGGGTCAGCGGGCTGACACACCAGTTGTGGGCATAGGTTGGAATCATGTCCGAACTCACCTCATCGCTCTTACCGGGCTGTGGAAAAGCGGGTCCTTGCAAGGCCGCGGCCGCAGATAGATCCGCGCCGCTTTTGCCCGCTTCAACGATCGTTTTGACGAAAACTTTCACCTCGTCCACGTGCTTCGCGGCGGCTTCCTTCGCCACTTTGGTATTGGGATACTGCAAAAAGAGCTCTCGTAATCGTACGCTGAACGCTGGGTTTTTTGCGTCCTTCACACTCGCAAACGACGTCCACGAAAGAGGGGAAGCAAGTTGCCGGTTCCGTCCACCACTGCCCGATGACATCGTCATAAAACCCTGAGCAATGCCCTTACGATCGAGCGCCTTAGCAAATTCATACGCAAACATTGTCACGCCCTGACCTTCCTTGGAAAAATCCGCAGTGGCCCAGGAGCTGCGATATTTCCCGCCTCCGGTTTCAAAGCTCCGCTTGCGGGGAGTCTGCGAAGTGCTCGCCTTGGTTTTCCGGCGGAATTCCCGCACCAAAGGCATGGCCTCGGGAATCGCAGCCTTTTCGTCACGTTGATTGTAGGCCCACTCGCTGGTGAGAAGAGTGCTGCCCGTGAGATACCAGACATCACCGATCAGGATGTCTTTGACGGTTCGATTGAAGCCGTGACTGGCTTTCACGGTAAGAGTGATGGGATCAGTCGAAGCCTTGAAAGCCGCAAAAGACACCGACCACTGCTGGAGCTCGTTGGCCACTGCGGTCTGGGTAAGATCCCCAAGAGTCACGGTCACCGTTTCGCCCTTATTGGCATGCCCCCACACCGGGAGCGCTTGATCACGCTGGAGAATGACGCCATCGCGGTAATATTCCGCCACCTGCAGAAGAGGGTAATCGGGATCGGTATAGCGGGCATAACGCGCCTTCTCGGCGGCCGCCTTCGCAAGGTCATCTTCCTCAAAAATGAACTCGCCATTCACCACCGCGAACGGAGTCGCGGGAAGGCCGGCCTTGTTGTAGAGATTCGAATTCTCAGGAACTCCATTGTAGGCGTATTGGACCCCGACGGGGGAAGGAACTTCCTTTGAAATAACCACCACGGTTTCGCCCACAATCACGGCCTCAGCGGCGTGCCATTTCAGATCTTTTCCACAGAGACGGAAATGATTCAGCGCTTCGCCGGGAGTCGGCCTCGCTGGCTCCACAAACTTCCCGTTCTCGCGGTAGTCCTTAGCCATCCCCTTGTTCCCCACCATCAATCCACCAAAAAGACTGCCCTTCTCAAAAGAGACGACGACTTTGTTGCCTTCGATTTTGCTACCAGCGTAGATCGGCCCCGTAAAGGCGATGTCCTTCCCGTATTGCTTGGCGAGCGCCCAACGTGCCATCCGCATTCCCGGATGGAGTTTATTCCAATAGTGAATGCCCTGCGGCCGCGCCGAATTAAGATCAGACTGCACCACCATGCCCACGTTCTCACGCTTGTTCATGAAGAAAAGATGCTGAGCCTGACGCAGGTCAGCAAAGCCCACGCTATTTGGATCAGGGGAGCCGTAACACTGCATCTGCGTGAAATAGAAAGGCATCTCGGGCATCCCCCAAGCATCGCGCCAGCCCTTCACCAAAGCCTCCATTCGGGCCGCGTAAATCCGGCCGTCACCATTATTACTCGTTCCCTGACACCAGATCGCACCCCGAATGGCGTAGGGAATGACCGGAGCAATCTTACCATTGAAAAACTGGGAAGGCCCACGCCACATCCCGGCAATCCCGGGTAACGAAGGCCGTGCTGGAATTTTCCCTCCGGCGACCGCCGCCGCTCCAGCTTGCTCCTCCCATTCAGCCAAGTCGCTATAGTATTTCTGATACGCCCGAGTTCCTTGTGCCAGCAGCGGATCGGCATCGTGCATGAGCTTGGTGTCACCCGTAAGTTTCGGGTGGGCTTCAATCGCCTGACGCTGTGCGAAAGCCTCGATTCGGGTGTTACTGTGAGCGCTCAGCAAGATGCCGATGGGCATATCGAGTTCCTTGTAGAGTTCATGTGCGAACGACAGCGAGAGAGCCGAAAAATTGCTCGCACCACCCGCCTTCTTCCAACCGCCATCCGAAGTTGCCCTCTTCTGCGGATAAAGAGCTGAAACCGTATTGATATTAATTTCACGGATCGGGATGTCTTTTTCCGACCCGGCAATCTCTCGGGCAAGGTCACTACACATGCTCTTAGCCGCGACCCAAACCATATTCGACTGCCCCGAGGAAAACCAAACTTCACCCACCAGAACGCCCGTGAGATCGATGACCTCTCCGCGGTTGTTCTTCACTTGGAAACCACGTTCTTCCCGCGAAACCTCCAACGGGTCGAGCTTGAGCATCCAATCCCCTTTCTCATCCGCAACCGCCTTGTGAGTCTGGCCCGCAAAAGAAACGGTAATTTGGCTCCCCGGCTGATCAAAGCCCCAGACTGGCACCGCACTCTCCCGTTGCAGGATCATGTTGTCGGTGAAAGGCACCGCCAGCTCCAGTTTAAGTTCCGCCCCAAAGAGCGTGGCCATACTGGAAAGCAACAAAAGGAGTGGGGACGTCAGGAATTTCATGGTCGGATCAGGCAATAGATACCATCCACAGGGGAAATCCTTTCGAAGAAAGAGCCCGTCACTCCGCCGCTTCGTCTTGTATCCACGGTCTCCGTAGCACCACCACGATCGCCGCCAACACCAATGGGACAAAACAAGAAGCAATCGAGTGCACAATCCACTCGGTACCGAGCTCGTCCATAATGGCCTCACTAAAAGATCCCTCATAAAACGCCTCATCGACACGCGTGACTGCTAGGAATTTGCTTTTG